>JBNKYV010000040.1:0-5208 GCA_050301075.1 Gammaproteobacteria bacterium | reverse complement strand
GTTGACGGTCATAGAAAGTGCATCGAGCCCTGGTTCCGCTAGAGCCAATGCTGGGGTGAAAAGCAGAAGTGCCAGAACGTATTTCATGACTTCTCCCACTTACCCAAGCTGGCTTTCAGTTTTTCTGCGAAGAGATTTTTGCTCTCTTGTGGGTCTGTTTTTACTTCGCTCTCTTTATCCAAGACATAAAGCATATTGACACTACCGGGAGAGACACCCACGAGAATTTGGCGATCGCTCACCTGCAACAGCACCACACGCTCCTTTTGCCCTACCGCAACACCTGCGATAGGTTTAAGTGCTGAATTGGTTGCAGGCGTAAATCCCAAATGGTTTCTGGCTAACCATGCGATGACAAAAATCATGATCAACACAATGATTAAACCTACAACCATTTTCAGGATCTGCTCGGCGGGTGATTGCACAACACTTTTTGCGGCAACTGATACTGTCTCTTCCGCGAAGAGACTTGATGAATATAAAAGAACCATCAACCCAATACTGGCTTTGGCTGTTTTATCTGTCAGTTGTGAAAACAATGATTGCACTACAACGCCCCTGTTAACGTAGTTTCTTGATGCGCTCTTGAGCACTGATAACGTCGGTAAGACGAATACCAAACTTTTCGTTAACCACGACCACTTCGCCATGCGCGATCAGCGTGCCGTTAACCAGCACATCCATCGGCTCACCTGCAAGGCGGTCTAACTCTACAACCGAACCTTGGTTTAATTGCAGCAGGTTGCGAATACTGATTTTGGTTCGGCCAATTTCCATTGAAATGGTGACTGGAATATCGAGGATAATGGCCAGGTTTTCGTCGTCAGCTGGCCTACCGGTGTCTTCAAAATTATCCAGCTCTGCTGCTGCCACTTCAGAGCCGGCGGCTGCCTCTTCTGCTTCCTGTTCTGCCAGTGCAGCAGCCCAGTCATCACCTACATCGCCTAGGTCTTCTGTTTCGTCATTCATTTAAAGTCTCCCAAATTAGCTACTACGGGTAGATTGGTCTGCACAGGTGCAATAATTTTGATGGCGTTGTTGCCTTGATGGTGGCCAAACTTGCCACGAAAAACAGGTACTTCATCATCTGTTTTAAGAAGCACTGACTCAGGAAATTCGAAGGGCACGATATCGCCCTCTTTCATGTTCAGCACATCACCCAGCGTGACTTCAATCTCGATCAATGTGCTGGTAAGTTCGATGTCTGCATTCTTGATGTCTTCTTTTAATGCGGTTGTCCAACGCTCATCTACTTCTGTACGGTCACTCACGGTACCGGCATCCAGTAGTTCGCGAATTGGTTCCAACATTGAATAAGGGATAGTGACGTGCAGGTCTCCACCACCACCGTCCAGTTCGATATGGAATGTGCTAATAACAACCACTTCTGTCGGACTTACGATATTGGCAAAGTGAGGATTTACTTCCGAGTTCTGGTATTCAAACTCCACACCAAGAACAGGAGCCCAAGCCTCTTGCATATCAACGAACGATTTTTCCAACATCATTTCGATGATGCGCATCTCGGTCTGCGTAAATTCGCGCCCTTCGATCTTGTTATAGAACTTACCGGCACCACCAAAGAAGTTATCCACGGTGATAAAAACAAGCTTGGGATCAAAAACAAACAGTGCGGTACCACGTAAAGGGCGGATGTTCACCAGATTCAAACTGGTTGGCACAAACAGGCTGTGCACATACTCTGCAAACTTAAGCATTTGTACACCGCCCACGGATATTTCGGGGGAACGGCGCAACATATTAAAGAGACTGGTACGAAAATATCGGGCGAAACGTTCGTTAATCATCTCCAGCGTTGGCATACGACCGCGCACAATGCGGTCTTGGCTGGTAAAGTCGTAAGCTCGCGCCTCACCATCAAATATATCTTCGTCTTCAGTATCAATATCACCGCCGTCCACTCCGTGGAGCAGCGCATCGATTTCGTCCTGCGATAATAGATCGTTAACTGACATAGTCTTATTGAATTACAAAGCTAGTGAAATAAACTTCCTCGATTCCGCCTCTACCTGCATGTTTTTCCAAAGCGGACTCGATTTCCTTGAGTGTTTGCTCTCTTAACTTATCTTTGCCTTCGCGACTGACCAGATCTCCATATCCTTGATTACTGAACATGAGAATGATGTTGTTTTTGATCACAGGCATATGAGACTGCACCGCCTCAATCGCTCTGGGATCGTAGGACATCAACTCCACCTGTACTTGAAGAAAACGCAAACCGGACTGCGTTTCAAAATTGACGGTAAAAGGTTGCTCAAAGGAGTAGTAAATGGGCACTTTGGATAGAGGAACCTCTTCAACCACCTCTTCACTCTTGCCACCACCACTAGGAATCATGCCAAGGAAGTAGAGCGTGCCAACGGTTCCTGAACCTCCCAGCAAAAGTGCCAACAAAATAAATATAATTGTTTTATTGCCACCTTTTTTCGCGCCTTTGTCGTCTGCATTATCTGCTTCAGCCATCGCTAGATTCCTTTTTTGCCCGTTATCCAGTTACTTCTAGCTATTGCAAAAAAGGTGCCACACAATTTATTTATTTAATTCAACAAATTACAAAGCTATTTTCTAATCTGACACAAATTTGACACGCATTTACGGATTAAGAGACGTCAAAACACTGACTAAAGAAGATCGTTACAGGAGAAAGAAGCGGTAATCAGAAAAATAATTTACGGCTTAGCGTCAAAGGAAACGCTCAGGCAAATAGATCAATTCCGGATAGATCTGAAGCACTATGCAAATGGGAAAGATCAGCTGTGTGAACCAACATATCATCACCACTTATTTGCTGCCCCGTATAGCGATCCCACTGAGAACCTCCATTACCCTGCCCCTGAGGATTTTGGCGTTGCTGTCCAAGCAAACCATCATCCATTACCTGAGCATCAGCCAATTGCAGGCCACTGGAGTGAAACATTTCACGCAATCGGGGCAAACTGGATTCAATAGCATCTCGCACCACGGCATGCTGCGCATTAAAAGTGATCGTTGCCTGATCATCATTCATAACGACGCGAACCTCTATTGCCCCTAAATTAGCAGGATTCAAACGAATCTCTGCTGTTTGATTCCCATTGCGCGCCATCATAGAGATACGCTGGCTGAAATCAGTTTGCCACTGCGGATCATGCACTGAGGTGGAAAGATAAGACTGTAGCATTTGGGGCCGCACATCCGTTGCAACCCCGGCCGCATTGGAACGGACCTGACCGCCCATTCCAGATAGATTCATAGAAACATCAGGTTTATCGACTGTGCCAGACTGATCCGCCACCATAGCCATTTTAAGTGCTGCAAAGGCATTTCTTGGCTCTACTGCCCCAAGGCCCTGCTCACGCGCCAGTTCACGTACCTGACCACCATCAATGTGCTCCTGACCATCTTTTGCCTGAGTGGTGTATAGCTGTTTGAGCACATCCGCTACCGGTGAGTCCTTAGGCTTTTGCTCTACCGCCTGAGGGTTCAGATTCACCTGCGCCGGTAGATCTTTGCCTACATCAACCGTATCAGCCATATCGTTAACAGCCTGAGCACCCGCCATGAAGCGGTCATTTAACTGCCGTTGCGCGACAATAGTGTTAAGCAAGGCGTTGTCTGGTCGCTGACTCGGTTGTTTCACCGCATCGTTTGCCGATGCCAACTGAGCAGGATGATGAATGCCTAGCGAAACATCCTCACCCTCTCCCGTAAGCTCGGTAGATGCGCCGGGAACAAGTAAGGCACGCAACTCTTTGACGGCAGCTTCAATACTGGTTGAATCCTCTCCCGGTAGTTGCTCGATCGCTTGTATTAGTCCGGCGACAACGGATTGAGCGGCATCCCCTTCCCCCTCATCAAGAGGCAAAAGTTGCCCATCTAATAGAGGCAATGGCTTGCCGCTTGCCGCTTTCTGCTGAGTGAGCAGCGCTTGAATTTGCGCGACAAACAGGCTGGGATCGGTGATTTGGCTAAGATCAAATTCCGGCCCAAGCAGGTCCTGAAACGAATTCTGCAGTGCAGACAGGAAACCGCCCTGAGAAACATCCCCTTGAATATCAAGTGGTTGTGCACCATTCAACAAGCCAGCCGTCGCACCCTGCCCTTGCAGCAATGCGGCTAGCAATGTTGAAACATCTTGTGTGCTAGTTTGAATCATGAAGCGGCTTACACTCTCTTAATCACCTTACAGGGTGTATTAAGCAAGTAGCATGCCGCTATCTAGAACAGTGACATTAATTAGGAAATAGGATCTGCGTGATCTGAAAAGCAGGCTTCAATTAAACAACCTTTTCACGGTGCAAACTGACACAGGCATCGACAACATCAGGATCGTACAAAATGCCTTTGTGCTGCTCCAGCTCATCTAAAACATCCTCAATAGGATACGCATCTCGATAGGCTCTGGACGAACATCGCTCCTCAACCGTATTAGCCACACTAATGATTTTGGCTTCCCTTAATATCTCGTCACCCTTTAACCCGCGCGGAAAACCGGAACCATCCAAAAATTCATGATGTTGATAAACCATCTCAGCAAGTGGCCATGGAAACTCAATTCCCTTCAACATCTCATAACCAATGGCGCTGTGCCTTTCCAATATTTTTTGCTGCTCGTCCGTTAGCTGTTCTCTAGAGTTCAATATCTCTGCCGGAATATGCAACTTCCCAATATCATGCAAAATTGCACCCAACCGAACGCCTTCGATAAATTCATCATCCATATTCAATTTCCTAGCGAGCTGAACAGCGAGTTCGGCCACTCTCTGCAAATGATCCGCAGCTGTTGGCTCAAGCACTTCGACAGACAAGGCAATAGCACTAATCACCTTCGCCAGACTCTCTTCAAGGCGAAAGTATTTAGACTTTACGCGCATCAATTCTTCCACGCGTTCTTCAATCAATCGCTCTTGATGCACATGCATACGATACATAGAGACGTGTGTTTTTACGCGTGCCAGCACCTCAGTGGTTTGGAAGGGTTTTACAATATAGTCGACCGCACCGCTATCAAACGCTTTCATGATATCCATGGACTCATTTAGCCCACTGATGAACAGAACGGGAATATCTTTCGTCGACTCTTGAGACTTCAGCGTTGCGCATACTTGAAAGCCATCCAAATCAGGCATAATGACATCCAGCATAACCAAGTCGGGCTTGACCTTATCAATGGTTGCCAGGGCAAGTTTACCGTTGATGGCCCCAAAG
>JBNKYV010000039.1:0-3601 GCA_050301075.1 Gammaproteobacteria bacterium | reverse complement strand
AGTCATCAGGAGCAGGTGCCCGGCAGCGCTATCATGGTTACGCGAGAGGGCAGTCGCCCTATGCTGGTCGAGGTGCAGGCGCTTGTCGCTGAGAGCCATTTGGGTAATCCGCGCCGTGTTACCGTGGGATTGGACCAAAATAGGCTTGCGATGCTGTTAGCCGTGCTACAAAGGCACGGTGGTATCGCCACTTACGATCAAGATGTCTTCATTAACGTGGTCGGTGGCGTGAGAGTGACCGAGACTGCAGCAGATTTGCCACTGTTATTGGCTGGGCTCTCCAGCTTACGTAATCGCGCATTGCCAAGGGATTTGGTGGTGTTTGGTGAAGTGGGCTTGGCAGGTGAGATTCGTCCTGTACAAGGCGGACAAGATCGTCTTAAAGAAGCCGCCAAACATGGCTTCAAGCGTGCCATTGTGCCCAAGGCAAATGTACCGAAGCGCGGCACTATTGATGATATGGAGATCATCGCTGTCGATCGTCTTGGTGATGCGATTGATGCGTTTTAAAGGAGCGTAGAATGAAAAAACGATCGAGTTTGCTGGGCTTAGTCATGCTAATTACGGTGGTACCCAGTGTAGCCTCTGACTTGCCGAGTGATGTGTTAACCATTGACGAAGGTAAGACATTTGAAGGCGCACTACCCTTCGTCAAGGGGAGTGAGCAAGAGCCGGAAAGAAGCGAATTCAAGATCGAAAACTACATACTCATGAGTAGCAGCACGGGTGAGCGCTGGGCTACGGTGACGCTGCGCAACTCATCCTCAGGGCAGCGCATTGCAGCGGCAGAGCATCTCATGGCAGTGTTTGCGAATGGCGAAAAACGAGCCCCGCACGCGTTGGACTACAAGTTCTCAGCGGGGGAGGTAGCTACGTTCACCCTTAATTTCGGTACCAGCAAATTCCCGGTTTTGTACTTATATATCCGCAACTAGGGAAAAGATTAGCGCCAATGGAGCGCGGAGAGCTCGCGTTCGAGTAGAGCCTCGTTACCCAAATTAAGCTCCATCAAGCGGCGCAAATGGCTGACGCTTTCTACGTCAATTTCTACCATCTCAAAACCGGTGTGCCCCTCTTCAGAGTGAGCAACGCACACTAGACCAGTGATCAAGCTGCCACTTTCTGAAAACACAACTTCAAGATCAAAGCGTTCGCCTTTTACCCCATCCCAGCCATCTGGGGTTTCAACCAGAATGCCTTTTAATGAGATATCGTGAAGCTGAGAATGCCACTGTTTACCATCTTTGGTCAGAATGACTTTTGCATCGAAAGGGACGCGGCTAAAGCGTCTTTTTTCATCGTGTTGCTGATCGCTCACAGTAATATCCTTATATATGGCTCTAATGTCCTAAATATATCGGCCACCCGGCTAGAGATTTAAGTGTATTACCGTGAGCGCAAATCCTAGTCAGTTAGCAGGTTTATCAGGATCTGCTCATAGATATCAGATAGCGTATCCAAATCTGCAGCGCTCACGCACTCATTTACCTTATGGATAGTCGCGTTCAATGGGCCCAGCTCAAGCACTTGCGCGCCAGTTGGTGCGATAAAACGGCCATCTGAAGTACCACCACTGGTGGATAACTCAGTTTCGTATCCCGCAACAGACTTGATCGCCTGGCAGGCTGCATTTACCAGTTCACCTTCAGGCGTCAGGAATGGCTGGCCAGAAAGGTTCCAGTCAACGTTATAGTTCAACTGGTGGCGATCCAGAATCTCTTCAACACGCTTCTGCAGCCCTTCGGCAGTTGATTCTGTCGAAAAGCGGAAGTTGAAAATGACCTCAACCTCGCCGGGAATTACGTTGGTCGCGCCAGTGCCTGCGTTGATGTTGGAGATTTGGAAAGTAGTGGGTGGAAAATGGTCGTTGCCTTGATCCCACTCAATAGCCGCTAATTCCGCCAGCGCGGGGGCGGCTTTGTGTACCGGGTTTTCCGCCAGATGAGGGTAGGCAACATGTCCCTGAATGCCTTTCACAACCAAGCGTCCGCCAAGTGAACCACGGCGCCCGTTCTTGATGACATCGCCCACTTTCTCTGTGCTGCTGGGTTCACCCACCAGGCACCAATCCATCTTCTCGCCACGCGCTTCCAGATGCTCGACCACCTTCACAGTACCGTTTACTGCTGGGCCTTCCTCGTCACTGGTAATTAGATAGGCGATAGAGCCCTTATGATCGGGATACTTAGCCACAAAACGCTCAGTTGCGGTCAGGAAGGCCGCCAAACTGCCTTTCATGTCTGCAGCCCCGCGGCCATGTAGAAATCCATCAATTACTTTGGGTTCAAACGGGTGGTTATCCCATTTGTCTAACGGACCAGTAGGAACCACATCTGTATGTCCGGCAAAAGCCAATACCGGCCCAGTCGTACCACGGCGTGCCCAGAAATTATCTGTGTCATCAAAACGCAAATGCTCAACATTAAAACCAACAGCTTGTAGGCGCGATCCCATTAATGTCTGGCAGCCTGCATCCTCTGGTGTAACCGAAGGGCGGGAGATAAGGTCTTTGGCGAGTTTGAGGGTTGTGGATTCTGTAGTAGCTGACACTGCACACCTTAGATAAATTAGTTGGGGGCGCACGCCATGCGTGCACTATGGGTAGCTAAGTGCGCGATTATACAGATTGTTGGGGGCAGCTTCAGATACAGCGTGATGATTTTTCGAGATGACCATTGGCTCGGATGTATGTCTGGCTAAGTTTGTTTGTGAAATATGAATTAAGTTTCTAAATAAAAGTATCTTATAAAACAACCGGTTATGCTGTGCTTGACGTGCTTGAACAATAAAATCAACAGGCTACTGTTTTTACAAGCATTTCAGGGTACAATATCGCCCTTTTTAAGGCCGGCGTAATTGCGGGCGATAAATAACGGAATTTCGGTTGCCAGAAACCACCCTGGGGGCCACATGAAAGAAAGAATCTTTTTACCAACTTTATTTAGAGTGCAAAAATGACTGATCTGAGTAAATACAGAAACATTGGTATCTTCGCACACGTAGACGCGGGTAAGACCACGACTACTGAGCGTATCCTGAAACTCACCGGTAAAATCCATAAGCTGGGTGAAGTACATGACGGTGCAGCAACTACTGACTTCATGGAGCAGGAAGCTGAGCGTGGTATCACTATCCAGTCTGCAGCAACTACATGTTTCTGGAAAGATCACCGTTTCAACATCATCGACACTCCCGGACACGTTGACTTCACAATCGAAGTATACCGTTCTCTGAAAGTTCTGGATGGTGGTGTAGGCGTATTCTGTGGTTCAGGTGGTGTAGAGCCTCAGTCAGAAACTAACTGGCGCTATGCTAACGAATCAGAAGTTGCTCGCGTAATTTACGTGAACAAACTGGACCGTATGGGGGCAGACTTCTACCGCGTTGTAGATCAGGTTAAAAACGTTCTGGGTGCGACTCCTCTGGTTATGACTCTGCCTATCGGTATTGAAGATGACTTCGTTGGTGTAGTTAACCTGATGGACATGAAAGCGTACATCTGGGATGACTCTGGTCAGCCAGAAAACTACGAAGTTGTAGACATCCCAGCTGAGTACCAAGAGAAAGCTGAAGAGTATCGTCATGCGATGGTTGAGACTGC
>JBNKYV010000038.1:0-6650 GCA_050301075.1 Gammaproteobacteria bacterium | reverse complement strand
TGGCTGGTTGAGTGCGGTGCTGTTGCTTGCCAAACTGGATCTGGTGTCACACTTCCTGTTGCAGCATCGAAGGCGTAACGCTCTATCCACCCTTTAGGCGCATAGGTTCCACCTGTGCTTAAGCGCGCAAAAACCGCAGAGCCGTCGTTGCTGAATTTAATTGATTGCAAGATTGGCGCGCTGGCATCCGCTGGCGGATTAATCGCTGTGGTGTGTGTATCAACTAATGAAATGGCGCCGCTAGCACTAATGGTAAATGACATCAAATTCCCTGGCCCGCCAACGGCTAATGCCGCGCCACTGTTTGCACCTGCTGCACATTCAATTTGTGACAAGTAGGGCATTAATTCCATTTCATGACCTGATGCACTCAGCTGCCCGTTCTCTGCAATGGTGAGATGCGTAATATATTGACGACGCGGACCGCGTGATGAGAGCGGCACATGGTTAGAGACCAGCACCGTCTTGTTATCATCGCACACGGCGATATCATCTATGTCGCGACCACTGAGATTGACACTGTTAACCGCCGCTGCCGGTATCGTGCTGAATGAGTGCACATCTTCGTAACCCTGTTTGGCCGTAATCAGATAGAGCCCGTTATTCAGTGGCTTTAATAAATTCATGCTGCTGACCACGCCGGCCGACGAGGCAACCTCTGTGCCGCTACCCAAGCTCATCCAGTGCGTTGCAACACCGCGTTTGGTGGCAAAACCCATTCCACCCCAAGGATGTAAATCGACCTGTAAGGCGGTATAGGCAGGCAAACTGGATGCGAGAGGTACATCAACCGTGTGTACAACTGGCGTTGATTCCAGATCAACTACAAGGATAGAGGCTTCGCCTGTTTGGCCAACCAACATCCGCGTGAGCGGTGCGCCGCTTGTGGTTTGTTTAATAGAACACCCGCTGAGTGCAAGGATGGCAGAAAGACATAAGAGACACGTCCGATACATACCAAACACCTCCATGTTGTTTGTGCTGTGGATTGCTGCAAGCAAAAATGTTACTCGCTTATCTTTTCACTATAAGCAGTCGAAAAGAACAATGCAATTTAGCGCAAACTGATAACACTAAGGCTCTCGCCTAGACGGAGGGGGTTAAGAGAGGTGAGGTATTGCTAATCTTCTTTGGGTTTGCCGTCTATATCCGGCATATCTACATCAATATCTAAGCTATCAAGCTGGGCGAGGAGATCATCTTCATCGATATCAATTTTCTTCTCCTCCGGCGCTTTCTTTTCGATTTCTGATATCAGGCTATCAATATCCGTTTCATCAGCTTCATCGGTTTCGTCTTCATTTTCGTCAGATGAAATTTCTTCAGACGCGGCAGAAGGTGCTATCACATCCCCCAACTCGGGCAACACGATATCGCCTTCATCCGCCAGATCAATCACCGGTGTCTTTAACTCTTCGCTTGAAGACTCGATATCATCCAATTCATTGAGTGCGGCAGCGACCTGATCTTCGTCTATGGGAATATCTGGCGCTTCAACGGCTACATTCTCGATCTCTTCCGGCTCGGGTTCTACAGCGGCCTGAGCTTGAGCAAAGAACGCCTCTTCATCCATGATTTCAGATTGCAGTGGTGCTTCGTCATCCAAAGGGGATATTAAGTCAGCTTCTTGCTCAATCTCTGGCGCTGACTCACTCTCTTGAGGCGAAGTTGTCTGAACCGCTTCGAGAATATCTTCCAGCGAAGCTTCTTTCTCAAACTCCTCTTCTGGCTCAATCTCAGGAGTCATTTCAATTTCTGCCGAAACATCCTGCTCGGGTTCTGGCATTTCTTCAGCCATGTCTAACGCAGCGGTAATGGCTCCTAAATCATCATCCGTCTCTGCATGTGTTTCTTCTGCAGGAGTATCAACTATCGCATCATCCGAAGATTCAACAATCTCATCTGCAATATCCATTTGCGGTTCGCTTGGCACTTCAGGCGCTGCTGTTTCACCATCATCACCCAAGAGACCATCCAACGCTACCTCAACAGAGATCTCTTCCTCTGCTGAGTCCGCTATCTGTTCAGTGACATCTGACTCATCGGCTAAGGTATCCCCCTGCACATCCTTGATAAGATCGTCCACAGAACTTACTTCATCAGCAATCGGCTCATCGGCTATCGCTTCTTCGGCTTGTGCTTCATCTTCAGATGTTTCATCCATCAACGCGTCCAGCGCATCCGTTACGTCTTCTTGCGCTTCTGGCTCTTCAGCTACTTCTTCTTCGTCGGCCATGTCTGGCATGTCTGCCAATGTGACCTCACCTTCATCTTCTTCGCCCGCACTCTCTTCACCAGGCAACTCAGCAAGGGCAACTGCCTCTTCCATCTCATCTTGCGATTCAGTTTCAGGAGCAGGCTCTGGTTCTTGTGCAATCTCCTCAGGCTCTTCTACTGGAATTTCTACCTCTTCTACAGAAATACCTTCAACAACAGATTCCGTACCAAAATCTTCGATTGCATCACCGAGATCATCAAAATCACCTTGCGCTATCTCTTCCTGCGCATTGTCATCTGTTTTAAACGATTCGCTTGCCGCTTCTTCTGCTGCGCCTGCCAAAGCAACCCCACCAGCAACGCGAAATGCCTTGGTGTATTCACGCATGGTTTGTTCGATTTCGCGATACGCATCTTTGAGTTCGCGATTGAGACGACGGTTATCACCTTCGAGGTTTTTAACCTTATCGTTAAGGCGCTCACCTTCATCTGCCAGCTTCTCTAGCTGCTCACGCGCCTCCATTGAAACCTGCTCCTGCCCGGAAGCTATACGCTCACGCATGATAGTGACAAGATCAAGATAAGATGATGTGTACTCTTGCAACAGCTTATCCAGCCCTTGCAAGGCGACAGAGTTACGCTTGAGATACATCTCTACCAGTCGATTGTAGAAATCGTTCTCTTTACCCACCCAGTTTGCAGCCAGCTCACGACGTTGATCTAAAGCATCGCCCGACTCATCATCCAGAGTTGATGCCAGTACCTGCTCAAACAACTCTTGTCGTTTGGGTGCATTTCCTTCTATTTTGCCTTTCAGCTGTTTAGCTGCCTTCTGATCACGCTTGCGCGTTTTAACAAAAACGATGATTAAAGCGACGAGCGCAATCACCAGCGCAAGCATTACCTCACCCACGATGATTAGCAACGTAGGATCGATACTAATCATTTCTCTTCATCCCCACCTTTGGACTCTTCTTCGCCCAACTCGTCATCAGGAGGAGTGCGGAACCATTTACGATAGGCGAAGAAGCCACCCGCAAACAGTAAACCATTCAAGATAAGCACTTTCACTGCAACCATGGCCCAGTTAGGCGACTCCTCTTCACCTTCTGTCGCGTCGCCCTCATGCTCCTCATCCGTAGCAGCCTCTTCATCATCCGTCGTCTCATCAACGGCTTCGTCTTGCGGCTCTTCTACTGCGGGCTCTCCGTTGGGTTGCTCTTCTTCAACAGGGGGGGCTGCGGCGGGAGCAGGTGCTTCTTGCGGTGATTGGTAATCATCCATCGATCCCTCACCCATCGTGAAACGCCCTACTTCACGAGTCACCATGGTTCCATTAACACGCTCGGCCTGCACAGTGAGATCAACGTAGTATTTATCACCCGCTTTAATATCCATATCCAGACGCCACTCACTGGGACCTGAACGTGGAATGGCAAGTGCTGCGGAGTTACCCCCCTCTTTCGTCACCGTTGCATCAACCAATAACGATTGGCCTTTTACCAGTTCTTCATACGGCGTAATCGTCAATGCATAATGCGCAGGATCACCTGGTGATACTTCCGTTACGTTAACTGCAACGGGGCTATCCACGACCTGTATGGTGTAACGTTTGGAACGTTTAAAAGTTGTGCCATTTACCACCAGCTCGTACTGATAATGGCCCACAGTCAAACCATCACCGATGACGGCACTAAAGCGACCATCACCCGGTTTTCGATCAGGTTTGCGCCCATCGTCGGTCAACACGATACGTTTAGGCTCCACATCTTTGGCACGGCGATTAAGCATGATAGTGACAAAGTCGAGAAACTGCGGCTTGGTAATCACTGAGTTCTTTTCATGCAACTCAACGTAGTAAGGCATTCTGTCGCCGCTCATCAGCAGGTTGGGCAAGCGACTGGCGCGCACGTTAAGGTCGGTTACCACCATAACGCGGTTATCCGGATCAAGATCGGTATCCACTTTCCATGAGCCGGGCATGGGAGCTTCCACAGTAATCAGGTCATAACGTTCTTCATGGCGCCAAATGACATTCTCTGGCTTTTTACGAAAATCAAAGGAGGAACCGTCCGGCATGATGACGGTGGTCTTGCGGCCGCCCTCTTTACGGAACACCAACAATGTAAGCTCTTTGATACTGTCATCCACCAAAATACCGCTTTCGGTCATCGGTACCGATTCAACCGGCACAGACTTCTCAAACATTTTGAGGAAGATGCGTTCTAACTCCGCAGCTGAATCGGCCTGTTCATAAGCACCGCCCGTGGCGGCAGAGAGCTGACGCAGAAAAGATTTGTCTGCTTCGTCAGACAAAGCAATGGTGTGAATAGTGATACCAGCGCTTTTAAAACGTGTCAGCGCTTGGTCGAGAATACGCTTGCGTGCCTCTTTGTTAACTGCCGGATCTTTAGAAATATCAACAACACCATCGGTTAAAAAGATAAGGCTGCGATCTGTCTTGTCATCAGGCTTACTCCAGTCCCACGTGGAGTCCTGCAGTACTTTTTCGATATTGGTGAATTGCCCTTTTGAATTAATGCCAGTGGCAGAGCCATAGGCCTTCTCTTTCCAGGCATCATCCACCTTGCCGCGGGGCACTAGCATGTTTACCCATTGGCCAAAGGTCCACACACCACTCTGTGTGCCGTTGGGCATTAATTGGGTAATCAGTTTCAGCGCGGGCACGCGCAGATTATTTGGATCGTTTTTCTTCATGCTGCCTGATATATCAATCAGGACACGCACATCAGCAACCTTATCGGCGTCAGCGACTTTTGCCTCTTGCGCCAAAACAAGTGGCGACAAGAGTAGCCATATGGCAGTCAACGAAATCAGCCTGAACATCATGAAGCACCCCGGTGAATCCATTCGTGTTCATTTAACATTCCACCCAGCAACCACATAGAGAGGCTGCATTCGGGTTATCGGCCTTTGTTAACAATGCTTTACACAGCCTGTTTATAGCTAAGCTGGAGAAGAGCAAATAGGTTTTTGTAAAAAAACGGGGACGGACGAGCAGAAATAACTCAAAGCAGCGAAAACAGCGGATGATTTACATCCGCTTATGCCGTTTTAGTTATCTTCCAACAGCAGTGGATACGCGGGTTACGCGCAAAATCCTTAGGAATGGTTTGCTGAGTAATATCTTCAATCTCTACGCCAGAGAATGCGGACTCTTCCAGCTTGAAACGACGGTTGTTGTTGGAAAAGACCAACACACCCCCGGGCAGCAACAGTTTTAGTGCGGCAGAGATCAATTCCACATGATCGCGCTGCACATCAAAGGTCTTTTGCATGCGTTTGGAAGTAGAGAAGGTGGGCGGATCCAAAAAGATCAAATCGTATTGTTTTGCCTTTTGTCCCCAAGGAGAGTGCGATGAGGCCTCGGCAGAACCGGAGCGATTAACCAATCGCGCCTGATTAGCCAACCATTGCAGGCAGTCCGCCTGAATGAATTCGTGGTCGCCACCACTCATCCCATTGAGTTCCATATTGCGCTTAGCCCAATCCAGATAGGTATTGGACATATCAACGGTGGTGGTTGAAGCTGCACCACCCGTCGCCGCGTACACCGTGGCAGAACCGGTATAGGCAAACAGGTTGAGCACCTGTTTATCTTTAGCAAGATCACCGACCAGCTGACGCGTGGTGCGGTGATCCAGAAACAGGCCCGTATCCAGATAATCGCTGAAATTAACCCAGAACTTGCGACCATTTTCCTGAACCTCATAAAACTGCTGTTCAGAGGCCTGCTTTTCATACTGTGCCGCACCCTTCTGGCGCTGGCGCACTTTGAAATAGAGCTGCTCCTGGGGGATCTCCAACACCTGCGGCACCACGGCCAATGCCTCTTTAAGGCGTGCCTTGGCTTTCGCTACATCGACCTTCTTCGGCGCTTCATACTCTTGCAGATGCACCCAAAGCTTTTCGCCCTGATAGATATCAATGGCGAGGTTATATTCAGGCATGTCCGCATCATACAAACGGTAACAGTCGACATGCTCACGTTTGGCCCAGCGGCCCAGCTCTTTAAGATTCTTACGTAGGCGATTGGCCAGCATCTCGGCACCTGGGCCAAGCTCTTCCTGGCGCGCAGGTTTGGGACCTTTACCAGGAATCATGAAGTATTGGCTGTCGATATCAAAACGCAGCAACTGACACTCAAGCGCGCCGTTAAACATGTTATGAATATTACGCGCACGGATACCCATGCATTTGGCCAAATCGGGGTTACCAGTAAACACCGCCGCCTTCCAGCCAGCAAACTCACGCTTGAGGCGTTCACCCAGCTGGGCGTAAAGCGCTTTCAGCTCTTCTTTTTCCCCAAGGCGTTCACCGTAAGGAGGGTTAACCACTAACAAACCTGCTTGCCCGTTCTTTGGCGCCACCAGCTCGGCGGCATCACGGCGGGTAACACGAATGTGTTCGTC
>JBNKYV010000037.1:0-10495 GCA_050301075.1 Gammaproteobacteria bacterium | reverse complement strand
CATGAAGGTCACAAGAAATGAAGCTCATGTTCGTCTAAGTTCTTCAATATGGCATGTTGCCAGAGTTCTCCAATGGACAGCATTCTTGGGGTTGGTAATTCTTCTTATGGCAGTTGGTGTAAACCATATGAATGGTAAAGTTATGGTGCATCCGGCAGACTTTAACTTTTATTTGGCGCACTCTTTACCTCCAATATTTGTTGTTCTTATTTCGGCATTTTGCCGAAGCGTCATTACAGGGTTCCTGCATCAGCAGCGTATAAGAGAAGTTGTATATATATTGGAAATAGCTCATTCCGAATTTAAATATAATGCATATGAGCTGAATGATATATTCAAGGCGTATTGTCCTAAAACGCCCAATTTTTCAGAGAAAATGATATCCACGTTAGGTGAAAGTGAAAATGTCGTATAACAATGGCAAGCCCCTCACTGCTACCGTTAGGCAGATCAATGATCGTGAAGGTATCAAAATATGGAGGCGACATGGAAAAGTCAGTGATGAATTGGCAGTTGCTTATTCCCTTAGTTGTTACAACTATAGTTGCAATATCTGGGTGGATTGTTGGTCATAAGTTGAATGCGGAGAGGGATCTTCACAATAAGAGAATTGAACTTCGAGTTAAGTATTTACTGGAAGCATATAGAAAGTTAGAGGCATCGGTAGAAACAGAAGTTTCTAGGGAAAATCTTGATGTATTAGAATCTGCAATTTCGGATATTCAGTTATTAGGATCACCTACTCAAGTAGATAAGGTCCTGGCGTGGTCTAACCAATTTTCTGATGGTAGTACACAGCAAGACGTGAACCTACAGGATCTGCTAGAAGATTTGAGGGTAAGCCTTCGAGAAGAGTTAGGGCTAGAGAAAATTGATAAAAAGATAAGGCACGTAAAGTTTACGTTAGCGTCTGAGGTCGGAGAGGAAGCAGGCAGAGATTGAAGACGGCTGCCTGATAATTGTAATCGAGAGGGGCCTACCTTTCGCAGTGCCCTTTGTGCTTGAATAGCACAAGCCTCACCTATCTCCAATCGGTCGCTCATTGCTGGCGTTATGCTTTTATAACTTTCATAAACAAGGAAAAATACTATGTCATCGTGCGCACTAAATATGAATGATACTGATGAATGCCGAGCAGTTCACGCTGCGTATGATAAGGCATATTTGAATCATGTTAAGTTGTCAGATCAAATAAAGACACTTAAAGAGGGTAGGGTGGCTGCTGGTGCAATAATCGGTACGGGTTTGGCGTTGGGTGCAGTACCGGCAGTTGGTTGGGTCGTAGGTGGTGGGGTTATGCTGTTTGGCGCATTTGTTGGCACGCTGAATCATTTGTCTCTCTCAAAAGCTAGAAAGTTATGTATGGCAGAAATTGAGAAATTACATGCGCTGGCAATAGAGTCGGGAGGGAAATGTGAAACAGAAGCATGCAGGATCAGTCGTCCTACCTTAAGCTGTCCTTGAGGCTAGATGAAACTAGATTAACTGCATTGTTCAAATGTACCAGCGTTTCAGTAGAGTTGAGAGGGACCTGACTACCGCTGTGGGTTATTTGTGGTGAAGGCCCTGGCTTCTCCCCGATTGGTAAGCCCCTTACCGCTAGCGTTAGGGCCTATGTGAAAAATATAACATGTGTTTATACGATATTAGGCTATTCTAAATAGATAACGAACTCCAAAAATAACCCATAAAACGGGGAGGGTTATGAGTATTCGATTTAGATTGTCATTTCTGATTGTCGTTCTGTTTCTTGCTGCTATTTCCAATTCAATATTTACCTTCTGGCTGGAGGAGCTTGGTGAAGAGAAGCTGAAATGGGTAAACCATACCCATGAGGTGATAGATACAACAGAAAGATTGTTGAGCGTAATGAAAGACGCGGAAACGGGGCAGAGGGGGTATTTGCTTACCGGGAATACTTCCTATCTTGAGCCGTATCATAATGCATTGATAGTGGCTACAGAAGAACTTTCCAGATTAAAAGAATTAACTTCAGATAATCCCAGTCAGCAAAAACTGCTAGCGAAGATCGCTGAGCAAATTGAGTACAAGTTCGAGGAGCTGGCAGAAACGGTCTCGTTAACCCAGGCCGGAAATAGGCCGGCGGCGCTTGAAATTGTATTGCTCAACAAAGGTAAGCAGTACATGGAGACAATTCGGGACGATTTTTCTACCTTTACCAATAATGAAATGATTTTACTGGAACATAGAAAGGGCGACTTCAGGGAAAACAGGGCTGAAATAACCACACTCATTTTTGTTGAGGTTAGCCTTTTTGTCGGTTTGGCTGTTGTTACATTTCTATTTTTGAGTAAGAGTCTGTTTTCCCCTTTACAGCTCCTTGTGAAAAGCGCAGAGAAAATTGAGAAAGGCCAGAAATTAGAGGCGTCAGATATTCTAGAGAAAGATGAGATGGGGCACTTGCTCTCGGCCTTTTATGTGATGGGAGAGAAGGTATATGAACGTGAGAAGTCGTTAGATCGCAAAGCAAAGCATGACAGTTTAACCGGGTTGAGAAACAGGACTACCGCATTGCAGGAAATCGAGATGTCAGTTTTGCAGTCTAAAAAGTCTAATAATAAGACGGCAATTCTGTTTATAGATTTGAATTCGTTCAAACAGGTTAACGACTCTAAGGGGCACGAATATGGTGATCGTCTTCTTGTAGAAACAGCTGTAAGGCTTTCAGCCTCTGTGCGTAGCAGTGATGTTGTTTTTCGCCTGGGAGGGGACGAGTGTCTCATTGTATTGAAAAATATAATCGATATTAATGACGTTTTAGGTGTTATTCAGAAGATAGAAAATGAATTCAGAGTGCCGGCAGAGATTAAGGGCGAGGTGATTGATATATCTATCAGTATTGGTGTGTCCATGGCTCCAGACGATTCTACCAATAGTTCGGAGCTGATTGAATTTTCTGATATAGCTATGTATGCCTCAAAAAAAGATGATAACGCAACATATAAACTTTTCGAAAGAAGCATGCTGAAACGGGCAAGTGATAAGGCTGGCGATAAAAGATAATGATTTGTGGTTCTGACAAACGTATCGGAGAATCGGGGATTTTGTGAAAACGATATTCAGTGTTCTTGATGATTGGTCCTCAAAGTCTATTTGGCGATTATCTTTGTTGATTGTCGTTATTTTGATTTGTTTGTATATGTTGATAGGTGATTCTGTCACGTTAGAGCCGTTGTTTGTTATTCCTGTGATAATTGCCAGTTGGTATGGTTCTAATAAAGCGGGAATTCTTTTGTCGTGCGCCTCGGCGGCTATTTTGATTTTAGTGCAGGCTTTTATATTCAAAGTCGATCTTGATTTACAAACGGTGCTTCTTTACAGCTTTCCTTATGTAATCGCATATTCATGCGCTGCAATTTTGATTACCAATTTTCGAAATGTTCATAGAGTTGAGGTGGATGTTGCTGATACTGATTACCTGACGGGGATTTCTAATTCGAGAAGTTTTTTTAGTGATCTGGCCAACGAATTAGTGCGGTCAAATAGGTATAACCGTGTGTTTTCTTTAGCGTATCTGGATTTGGATAACTTCAAGTACATAAACGACACTAAAGGGCATGAGGTTGGTGATCAACTATTGAAGGAGGTGGCGGACTGCCTTCATTCTAACCTTCGGAAAACAGATATTGTGGCGAGGCTTGGGGGAGATGAGTTTGCTTGCCTCTTACCTGAAACGAAACAAGATAGCGCAAGGAAGGCTTTTTTAAAGCTTAATGGCGTTTTACTGGAACGTATGAAAGAACATAATTGGCCGGTAAGTTTTAGTGTGGGGGTTGTGACTTTCGAGAAATGTCCGGATGATGTTAATCAGGCAGTGAAACTGGCTGATGATTTGATGTATTCAGTCAAGAATAACGAGAAGAATGCCGTGGCTTACAAGGTATGGGGTGGAGAGGCCGCCTAACAGGTTATTGGCGCAGGGTTTCCCTTATTTCAGGCGTTAGGCTTAACAGGAAAATTCTCAGTGAAGGTAACTTACTACGTTGCATCCAGCATTGATGGTTATATTGCCAGGGAACATGGTGATGTCTCCTGGTTGGATGCTTTGGATATCTCCCCTGAAGAGTCTGGATATGAGGATTTCTTCAAAAGTATCGATGCGTTGGTTATGGGGCGTAATACGTATGACTTTATTGTTGCGTATGGTGAATGGCCCTATGGCGATAAACCTGCGTGGGTGTGTTCTACGCGCGAAGTTGATCCAATGAGCGGTTGTAACCTGCAAAACGGTAGATCACCCCAAGAGGTTTTTGAAGAGGCGAAAGCGCTTGGCGTTAAGCATTTGTGGTTGGTTGGCGGAGGTGAGGTAGCGGCTGCTTTCTTACAGCTTAAGGTGGTTACGCATCTGAGCATTTCTCACATGCCCATTATTCTTGGCGGCGGAATTAAATTGTTTGGGGATTTGAGTGCTCCAGTGAATATTCGGCAAGAGTGTGTGGAGGTTATGCCTTCTGGTTTTTTGCAGTTGGATTACATTGTTGAATATGACTGACTGCCTTGGCGTATGACGCTGGGCGTTTAAGGTACCGGTGTCTGATCACTTGCCGTTTATGGCAAACTTTCAAATTTATTAACTTACGTAGATTGTTATCTATGCCCAAAACATTGCCGGGTTAGCGGGTAGTGCAATGGCGTGTGGTCTTTTCTATTTGGCCAAATAAGTGGTGCATACGCGCTTGTTCGGCCTTTCTATTTATATAGCTCCCTTATTTTTTATGTGTTATGCACTATTATGATGCGTTTTTTTGCACTTTATTTGATCCATGTTTGGGAGTGGTTGGAGATATTGAGGCGCAAAGAAATTGTTTTGTCGGATGGGGTTAGGGTTTTTAAGTATTTGTTTTAACTTAATTTACTGCTTCTGCTTGGTGTGCGTTGTCTGCTAATGCCTCGTGAAAGGGCAATATTGTGGTGCAGGCACTGAAACAGGGCGTTTATTTGTGCATGAATGGTGAAAAAGTTCGCCTTATTGTGGGGTGTTGTTTGTAACTGTTTGATATTAAATAGTATTTTTTATGTTTGTTTTTCTGGCACACTATTTGCAAAAGGGGGTTAGTAAATCTTCTTTAAGTTTTAATGGAGCCTTGTAATGAAGGAAAAGCTGGTCCTGGTTGGTAATGGTATGGCGGGTGTGCGCACCATTGAGGAGTTGCTCAAGATCGCCCCTGATATGTACGACATTACCGTATTCGGTGCAGAGCCTTACGGTAACTACAATCGTATTCTGCTTTCTCCTGTGTTGGCGGGTGAAAAGACCATCGACGACATCATGCTGAATACCCTTGAGTGGTATGAAGAGAACAACATTAAGCTGCATGTGGGTAAGAAGGTAGTGAATGTTGATCGCAAGGCGCAAAAGGTGATCGCTGATGATGGTACTGAAGAAGAGTACGATCGCTTACTGCTAGCCACGGGTTCCAATCCTTTTATTATTCCTGTGCCGGGTCATGAGCTTGAAGGCGTGATCGGTTTTCGTGATATCTACGATGTAAACACTATGCTGGATACGGCCAAGACCAAGAAAAATGCCGTGGTGATCGGCGGTGGTTTGCTTGGTTTGGAAGCGGCCAATGGTCTGATGATTCAGGGCATGGACGTCACCGTTGTGCATTTGACGGATACCCTGATGGAACGCCAAATGGACAAAACCTCTGGCGACATGCTGCAAAAGGCGCTGGAAGAGAAGGGCATGAAGTTCCTGATGTCTACTCAAACCCAAGAGGTATTGGGTGAAGGTGGCAAGGTAACGGGCCTGCGTTTTAGCGATGGCAGTGAAGTGCCTGCGGATATCGTTGTGATGGCTGCGGGTATTCGTCCCAACGTTGAGCTGGCGGATCGTATCGGTCTGCATTACGAGCGCGGCATTGTGGTGAATGACACCATGCAGACCTTTGATCCCAAGATCTATTCTGTGGGTGAGTGTGTACAGCATCGCGGTGAGACCTATGGTTTGGTTGCGCCGTTGTTTGAACAAGCCAAGGTGTGTGCTAACCACTTGGCCAAGTATGGCATCGGCCGTTACGAAGGTTCAGTGACATCTACCAAGTTGAAAGTAACTGGTATCGATCTCTTCTCTGCCGGTGACTTTATCGGTGATGAAAGCACTGAAGAGATTGTGATGAAAGATGCTGCCAAGGGCGTCTACAAGAAAGTTGTATTGAAAGAGAACAAGATTGCCGGTGCGGTTATGTACGGTGACACCGTAGATGGTGCCTGGTACTTCCAGTTACTGCGCGATGAAACAGATGTTTCTGACTTCCGTGATTCTTTGATGTTTGGTCAGGCTCACTTGGGTGACTCTGGTCATGGTGGGCAGAATGCTGCTTCTGCCATGTCTGATGATATGGAAGTGTGTGGTTGTAACGGTGTGTGCAAAGGCACGATCACCAAGGCGATTACAGAAAAAGGCCTGTTCACACTGGAAGAGGTTAAGGCGCATACCAAAGCGGCTGCTTCGTGTGGTTCATGTACGGGGCTGGTTGAGCAGATTCTGGCTTCGACGGTGGGTGATTACTCCGATACGCCGAAGAAGAAACCGATGTGTGGGTGTACCGAACATACGCATGATGAAGTGCGTGAGGCGATTACAGCCCAAGAGCTTAAATCAATGGATGCTGTGCGTCAGGCGTTGGATTGGAAGAATCCAGATGGCTGTGCGTCATGTCGCCCTGCGTTGAACTTCTATGTGTTGGCGGCATGGCCGCAAGAGGCATACGACGATCCACAATCCCGTTTTATCAACGAACGTGCACACGCCAATATTCAGAAAGATGGTACTTACTCGGTTGTGCCACGTATGTGGGGTGGTTTGACGACGCCACAAGAGTTGCGCGCCATTGCTGATGCTGCAGAAAAATACGATGTTAAGACAGTTAAGGTCACCGGTGGTCAACGTATCGACTTGTTCGGTATCAAGAAGGAAGACCTGCCAAGCATCTGGGCGGATTTGAATGCCGCGGGTATGGTCTCTGGTCATGCTTACGGTAAGTCGCTGCGAACGGTTAAGACTTGTGTGGGATCTGAGTGGTGTCGTTTTGGTACGCAGGACTCTACAGGGTTGGGTGTGAAGATTGAGCAGATGACCTGGGGTTCCTGGACGCCACATAAATATAAGATCGCTGTTTCCGGTTGTCCGCGTAACTGTGCAGAGGCAACCATTAAAGACTTTGGCGTTGTGTGTGTGGACTCTGGTTATGAGTTACACGTTGGTGGTAATGGTGGTATCCATGTGCGTGCGACTGATTTGTTATGTCGTGTGAAGACTGAAGAGGAAGCACTGGAATACTGTGGTGCATTCATGCAGCTTTACCGCGAAGAGGCGCATTATCTAGAGCGTACTGCCCCGTGGATTGAACGTGTCGGCCTGAGCTATGTAAAAGATAAAGTGGTTGAGGATGAAACAGGTCGCAAGGCGTTGTACCAACGCTTCCTGGAATCGCAAGAGGTGTTCCAATTCGATCCTTGGGCGAAGGAGGTCGAAGAGCAGGAGCGTCGTGAGCAATACATCCCAATTAAGAAGATTTCGTAACATCTTCCCCTAGGTAGAGAAGGTTAGGGAAGGAAGGTATGTGTGGACAGCTTTCCTTCCCTGGCTGGATCTCATGAGATGATCGAATAAAAGAATTTTGAGGAATTACCCATGAGTAATTGGATTGAAGTAGGCAAGGTAGAAGATATTCCAAAACTAGGTGCTCGCGTCGTTGAAACGGATAAGGGCGATATTGCTGTGTTTCGTGCAGCGGATGACCACATCTTTGCGTTGCGTGATCAATGCCCACACAAGAATGGCCCTTTATCACAGGGTATTGTGCATGGCCATGTAGTGACATGTCCGTTGCATAACTGGAATATTGATCTGGCATCAGGCGAAGCCAAGGCACCGGATGAAGGTTGCGCTGGTCGTTACGAATGCAAGGTTGAAAACGAAGTGATTTTCCTCGCGTTATAAGTAGTGTGGCGTTAGGAGTTATTCAGTGCTGTTGGCCGGTGGTGTCATTGCCCGCAGCAGCACTTTTTTGAGAAGAAACATAAGGCCAAGTATAACCATCGCGATTGCGAATCCAATCAATGGGTATTCTTGCAGCAGTGTGATGAAGCTGATAATTGCTTTATCCATCGTGAGCCTCCGAGTCGCTAATCACGTTGGTAGGTATAGCGTACACGAGTTGTGATGGCTGGCCAACTTGTCTGGCCACTCGGAGGATAACAGCTTGGTCTGTTTGTGGTAGCGAAGGAATGCATTGAGTGGGTTTAACCCTCGCAATTCAGTTGGATACGCGCGAAAGGTAGGTGTTTACGTGAGCCAAACAACAAAAACCACTTGTCCTTACTGTGGAGTAGGCTGTGGTGTTCTAGCCAATGTGGATGGCACTAGCGTTGTAACTGTAAAAGGGGACCCGGACCACCCGGCCAATTTAGGGCGCTTGTGTTCCAAAGGCTCATCTTTGGGAGAGACGGTTGGTCTTGAAGACCGCCTGCTATATCCAGAGATCAATGGTCAATACAGCGGCTGGAACAAGGCGCTGGATACTGTTGCCACGCAATTCTCAAATATCATTAAAGAACATGGCCCGGATTCTGTGGCGATGTACGTATCCGGCCAGTTGTTGACCGAAGACTATTACGTAGCCAACAAACTGATGAAGGGCTACGTGGGTACGGCTAATATCGATACTAACTCTCGGTTGTGTATGTCTTCATCGGTAGCTGGGCATAAACGTGCTTTTGGTTCAGATACCGTGCCGTGCAGTTATGAAGACTTGGAGCGCAGCAAACTGATTGTGCTGGTGGGTTCCAATACTGCCTGGTGCCATCCAGTTTTATTTCAGCGCATTAATAAAGCCAAGCAAGAGAACAGCGATCTGCGCATTGTTGTGATTGATCCGCGCAAGACGTCTACTTGTGATATTGCAGATATCCATCTACCACTTAAATCGGGTAGCGATGCCGTTTTGTTCAATGGCCTTTTGGCCTATTTAGATGATCAAGGCGAGACCAACGAAATTTTTCTTAACAGTTTTACACAAGGCGGCGCAGAGGCCTTGGCCACTGCACGCTCAACAGCGCCAACGTTAACCTCGGTTGCTGAGCAGTGTGGTTTACCGTTAGAAGATGTGGACGCTTTCTATCGCCTCTTTGCACGTACCGAACGTGTGATCACCGTTTATTCACAGGGGATCAACCAATCCTCCAGTGGTACGGATAAAGTTAACTCTATCATTAACTGTCATCTGTTGACTGGCCGTATTGGTCGCCCAGGGATGGGACCTTTTTCGTTTACTGGCCAACCTAATGCCATGGGTGGTCGAGAGGTTGGCGGGCTGGCAAACATGCTGGCTGCACACATGGATCTTAATAACCCTGATCATCAATCATTGGTGCAGCGCTTTTGGCAATCGCCCGTGGTGGCAGACCACATGGGGCTTAAAGCCGTCGATCTATTTAATGCCATTGAAGAGGGCAAGGTAAAAGCGGTTTGGATTATGGCAACCAATCCGGTTGTCAGCTTGCCGGATGCAGACCGTGTGCGTGCAGCTCTGAAGAAGGCCGAGCTTGTGGTGGTCTCTGACGTGATGCGCGAAACAGACACGACAGTGTTGGCAGATGTGCTACTCCCTGCGCTGGCGTGGGGTGAAAAAGATGGCACCGTAACAAACTCCGAGCGACGTATATCAAGGCAACGTACATTTCTCGAAGCGCCAGGCGAAGCAAAAGCGGATTGGTGGATAATCAGTGAAGTGGCTAAGCGTATGGGGTTTAATGGATTTGATTATCAAAGCCCGGCAGACATTTTTAAAGAACACGCAGCGCTGTCAGGTTATGAAAACAATGGCACGCGTGATTTTGATATCGCTGAGTTAAGCCAGTTATCAAACGCAGAATATGATGCATTAACGCCAATCCAGTGGCCCGTTAAAAACGGCCAGGGAACCGCGCGCATGTTTAAAGATGGCCGCTTTTTTACATCCAGTGGTAAAGCACAATTGATTGCCATAGAACCACGCAAGCCGGTGAATGGCACTAATGAAGACTTTCCATTGATTTTGAATACCGGACGCATTCGTGACCAATGGCATACCATGACGCGTACGGCAAAATCACCTCGGTTGAATGAGCATAGTCCAGAGCCTTACGTTGATATTCATCCACTGGATGCCAAGGAGTACGGCGTGGAAGATGGTGCGCTGGCGAAGGTATTTAGCCGCTGGGGCGAAGTGATCGTGCGTGTGCGTGTGAATGATGCACAGCAGCGCAGTGCCGTGTTTATACCCATGCACTGGAACAGTCAGTACGCAGCGCATGGCCGGGTAGGGGCGTTGGTGAATGCAGAGGTTGATCCTGTTTCCGGCCAACCAGAGCTTAAGCATACGCCGGTACGTGTAGCATCGTTTAAACCCGAATGGCATGGATTTTTATTAACGCGTCGTCGCTTGAATATTCAGGGCGTTGATTACTGGTCACGTGCTACGGGCGA
>JBNKYV010000036.1:0-4670 GCA_050301075.1 Gammaproteobacteria bacterium | reverse complement strand
CATTCTTTCGTTGTTAATGATCAGCATGGTGATGGGAGTGATTACAAAAGCAACGCCTCAAATGAATATCTTTGCTGTGGGTTTTGCTATCAGCATTATTATGGGTTTTGTCATTATCATGGTGACGTTATCGACTGCGTTTCCGCAAATGGCGAATCTGTTTGGCGAAGGTTTTACGCAGATGCGTAATCTTCTGGTGGCCGGGTAGTAAGTTATGGCTGAAGCGAGCGGACAAGAACGCACCGAAGAACCCACGGACAAGCGTCTCTCCGACGCGCGTAAAAAGGGTCAGGTTGCGCGTTCACGTGAATTGACCACAACGTTTATGTTGGTGGGCAGCGCAGTGTCGCTGATTCTGTTTGGCACCATGATCGTTAATACACTTCTCGGCGTGATGCATAGCAGCTTTTCTGTCTCGCGCGATAAGTTGTTTGATGATGTGTATATGACGCTGATTTTCAAAGAGTCCATGGCAGAAGCCTTGATAGGGATGGGGCCGTTGATGGTGATTATGCTGGTGTCAGCCGTTGCCGGATCCATCGCACTGAGTGGTTGGAATTTCTCTTTCGAAGCTGTAACACCCAAGTTGTCCAAACTTAATCCTTTGACTGGCGCAAAACGTATTTTTGGCCCACAAGGTTTAATGGAGCTGGGCAAAGCACTGGCTAAGTTTGTTGTGATTACCGGCGTGGGAATCACAGTATTGTGGGGTATCTCAGATACTGTGATGCGCATCGGTAATGAATCGGTTGAGCAAGCCATAGCGCATAGCGGTTCGTTAATTACCTGGGCGTTTCTGGCTGTCAGCTTCAGCACGATTTTAATTGCCGCTGTAGATGTGCCGTTTCAGCTGTGGAATCACAAACGTCAGTTGAAGATGACTCGCCAGGAAGTTAAAGACGAACACAAAGAGACAGATGGTAGCCCTGAAGTCAAACAACGCATCAGACAAACTCAATACGACATGGCTATGCGCCGTATGATGGAAGCAGTGCCAGAAGCAGATGTTGTTATTACCAACCCAACTCACTTCTCGGTTGCGATTAAATACGATCAGGAAAAAATGCGCGCACCCGTGGTCGTCGCTAAAGGTGCTGACTTTGTGGCATTCGAAATTCGTCGTATTGCGCAAGAAAATAATGTACCGCTTCTCTCTTCTCCACCTCTGGCACGTTCCTTGTATCACACAACAGAGGTAGATGATGAAATTCCAGAAGGCTTGTATATAGCAGTGGCTAGAGTATTGGCATACATCTTCCACTTGAGAACAACTGCCGTATACAGCTACGCCAGTCAGGATCTTGAAATGAACGATCTGCCTATCCCAGATGAGATGCGGTTCAGCGCAGATGGTAAGCGCGAGCATCCTGAAGACAAAGGTGAAGATAAGAAAGAGTAGGTTGAATTATGGAAGCAGCAAGTACACAACTTTCTCAATTACAGCGCTTTGGTTTAGGCGTACCGATTTTATTGTTGGCAATGTTGGCCATGATGGTAATCCCGTTACCACCATTGGCGCTGGATGCGTTTTTTACCTTTAGTATCGCGCTTTCATTGATTGTTTTGCTGGCGGTTGTTTACACGCAGCGACCATTGCAGTTTGGTGTGTTTCCTACGGTGTTGTTATTGGCAACGTTATTACGTTTGGCGCTGAATATTGCCTCAACGCGTGTTGTGTTGTTGGAAGGTCACACTGGTACAGGTGCGGCGGGTAAGGTGATCGAATCGTTTGGTGAGTTTGTTATTGGTGGTAACTATGCCGTGGGTCTGGTTGTGTTTGCCATTCTGGTCATTATCAACTTCGTGGTTGTCACCAAAGGTGCCGGTCGCGTATCAGAAGTATCTGCACGTTTTACCTTGGATGCCATGCCCGGTAAACAGATGGCCATTGATGCGGATTTGAATGCCGGTATTTTGGATCAGGAAGAGGCTCAACGCCGTCGTCAGGAAGTCATCCAAGAAGCTGACTTTTACGGTGCCATGGATGGTGCCAGTAAATTTGTACGTGGTGATGCCATTGCCGGTATTTTGATTCTGTTTATCAATATCATCGGTGGTCTTGCTATTGGCTTGTTACAACACGATATGGCCTTTGCTGATGCCGTGCGCAACTACACCTTGCTGACTATCGGTGATGGCCTGGTGGCGCAGATTCCATCATTGGTGCTTTCCACTGCAACCGCCATTATCGTGACACGTGTTTCCAGCGCACAGGACATGGGCGGTCAAATTGTTGGCCAGTTATTTGACGATCCTCGTGTATTGGTGGTGACTGCAGGTATTGTTGGTTTCATGGGTATTATCCCTGGCATGCCAAATATGGCGTTTCTAACGTTGGCTGCGATCTTGGGTGGTGCTGCCTACTACATGAGCTATCGTCGCCAGCAAGAGGTTGAGGAAGTGGCGCGTGAAGAGGCTGAGCGGCCACCAGAACCAACACCAGAAGTGAAAGAGCTGGATTGGGATGATGTTATTCCAGTGGATACGCTGGGTCTTGAGGTGGGTTATCGCCTGATTCCATTGGTGGATAAAAATCAGGGCGGTCAGTTGATGGCGCGTATTAAAGGCGTACGTAAAAAACTGACGCAGGATTTAGGCTTTCTGGTGCCTTCTGTCCATATCCGTGACAACCTTGAGCTGTCACCCAATACCTATCGTATCTCTTTATTAGGTGCCACGGTCGGCGAGGCGGAGATCTATCCAGATCGTGAACTTGCTATTAACCCCGGCCAGGTTTTTGGCACTTTGCAAGGTATTGCCGGTAAAGATCCTGCCTTTGGTCTGGATGCCATTTGGATTGAGCCTGCGCAAAAAGATCAGGCGCAAACCATGGGCTATACCGTGGTTGATCCCAGCACCGTAGTCGCCACTCATCTCAGCCACATTATTGGCACTCATGCCCACGAGTTGCTGGGGCGTGAAGAGGTGCAGCAGATTCTCAATAAAGTCGGCAGTGCCATGCCTAAGCTGGTGGATGGTTTTGTGCCCGATATTCTGTCGTTGGGCTCTGTGGTGAAAGTGCTGCAAAACCTGCTGGAAGACAATATTCCAATCCGCGATATGCGCCGGATCGTCGAAACCTTGGCGGACGAAGGGACCAGGAGTCAAGACCCCGCTGTTTTAACGGCGGCGGTGCGAATTGCGCTGGGCCGCTCAATTGTCCAGCAAATCAATGGGATAGGAGCGGAGCTGCCAGTAATTACGCTTGATCCAACTTTGGAACAGATATTGCAGGACTCTGTACGGAACGCTGGTAACGGTGGTTTAGGACTGGAACCCGGCCTGGCAGAGAACATGTTCTCTTCCCTAGGCGAAGCGGCGCAGAGACAGGAAATGAATGCTCAGCCCGCCGTATTGCTGGTTTCAGCACTGATTAGACCGGTGCTGGCACGCCTGATCAGAGGATCCATTCCGTCATTGAAGGTGTTGTCGTACAACGAAATACCGGATGACAAACAGATCAAGATTGTTTCCACCGTGGGTGGTCAGGCGGCAATGACATAACAGGTAAAAGAGGTGAAGTTGCCTTTTTTACCGAAACGGTGAACGAGGTCATAGGCGATGAAAATAAAGCGTTTTTTTGCCCCCGATGTGCGTCAGGCAATGCGCATGGTCAAAGAAGAGCTGGGTGACGATGCCGTAATCTTATCCAACAAGCGTGTGAATGGTGGGGTGGAGATTATTTCGGCGGTGGATTACGACGAAAGCTTTCTCGCAGAGCAGGCAGAAACCCATCAGCCAGCGCCTGTTGCACCTCAGCCACGATCTCAGGTTGAAAGCCAATCTTATCGTCAGCCTCAAGCTCAGCGCCAACAATCACCGCACACATCAACATCGCAATTGAACATGGGCGGCCATTACGACCCTGCTGATTTTTTTAATGATGAAGATGACGGGGTAACAAACCATATCTCATCAAATGCTCAGCCGCGCGAGTTTCAGCGTGAAGCACGTGTGAATCATGCCCCGCAAATCGATGAGGCGCCTCAACCCCAAAAAGCTAAACCACAAATCGTCTGGAGTCAGGAGCCAACGTTAGTGGAGATGCGCTCAGAACTGCAAAACATGCGTGGCATGCTTGAGCATCAACTGGCGAACATGGGGCAGAAAGAGACACGCATGATGCGTCCTTTTTATTACGACCTTTCTCGTCGTCTCATGCGTCTTGGTTTTAGCAGCAAACTGGCGGACAGCATATTGAACTCTGTGCCGGAAGAGAGTGGTTTGGAAGAGTCCTGGCGTCGTGTGCTGGCCAAGGTTGCTGTGACTATTCCGGTCACAAACGACGATATTCTCAATCACGGTGGTGTGGTTGCTCTGGTGGGGCCAACTGGTGTGGGTAAAACCACCACCATCGCCAAACTGGCAGCGCGCTATGCGTTGCGTTATGGATCACGCAGTGTGGCACTGGTCTCTACCGATAACTATCGAATTGGTGCCCACGAGCAGTTAAAAGCTTACTCAAGAATTCTAGATATCCCTATTCGCTTTGCTGATTCGGCCGATACTCTTCAGGCAGCGTTGGATTATTTCTGCGATAAACGCCTGGTTCTGATCGATACAGCAGGTATGAGTCAGCGCGACCTGCGTTTGGGACAGCAGTTCGCCATGTTTGAGCGTGAAGGGGAGCGGGTGAAACCCTATCTGGTGATGTCTGCCACATCTCGTCT
>JBNKYV010000035.1:0-4949 GCA_050301075.1 Gammaproteobacteria bacterium | reverse complement strand
GGGTCATTTTCGGGGTCGTTCCACTGAGCGACATTAAGCAGTGGTGTTTTTTCTTCGCAAAAAGAAGGGGTTGTCTGCAATATTGAGAGTATTGCTAGCGTGGAAATGAAGCTGAGCTTCAGGCGGGCATGGCAGTTCTCAAACAAGCTCTGTGGCACGTGAACACTCCTTTTGTGCAACAGAGTGCCTTACATCTATCCCCCATGTATTACCCAGTATAGACGAAAAAATGGGTGGTGAAGGTTTAGGTGTCTTTACTTGTTCGCGGCAATATTGGCGAGTTTGGCAAACTCTTCCAGAGTCAGTCTTTCCGGACGGATACCTGGGTCTATCTCGGCGGATTCAATCTCTTCCACTGTTAGATAATTTTTCAAACAATTGCGCAAAGTTTTGCGACGTTGACTAAAAGCCTGTGTCACGGTTTGCGCGAAGACTTTTGTGTCTGCAACCTCTACAGGAGGCGTGGCATGAGGAACCAAGCGAGCAACTGCGGAATCCACTTTAGGTGCGGGATTAAATGCGCCAGGGCCTACGTTAAAAAGATGCGTGGCTGTGCAGTGATATTGCAGCATGACACTTAAGCGTCCCCAGTGGTTATCACCGGGCTGTGCCGTCATGCGATCAACAACCTCTTTTTGCAACATGCAGTGGATGTCTTGAACGCATTCAACCTGATCCATCAAATGAAACAGTAGTGGCGTTGAGATGTTATAGGGTAGATTGCCAACGATGCGTAGCTTCTCGTCGCCTGTTTTTAATGAACAGAAATCGAACTTCAGCGCATCACCGCTGTGAATGCGAAAATTTTCGTTATTGCCAAACCGTTGTTGTAAGCGTTCTACCAGATCTCTATCCAGTTCAACTACATCTAATTGACCACTGGCTTCCAGTAATAACTCAGTAATGGCACCCAGGCCTGGGCCGATCTCAACTAAACGTTGTCCTGGTTTTGGATTAACGGAAGAGACGATACGTTGAATGATGTTTTGGTCGTGCAGAAAGTTTTGGCCAAAGCGTTTGCGGGCACGATGGCCTTGAGTGGTTTTGCTCATGCTATTTTCTCTTTGCTTTGCGCCATTTCGCACGCCACTTGAATGGCGTATTCCAGACTGCCTGTTTCGCTTTTGCCGCTACCGGCTAGTTCCAGTGCTGTACCATGATCAACAGATGTACGAATAATCGGCAGGCCTAGCGTTACGTTAACTGCGTTACCAAAGCCCTTATGTTTTAACACTGGCAGGCCCTGGTCGTGATACATGGCTAGGGTGGCATCGGCATCTTGCAAATACTTGGGTACATACAACGTGTCGGCAGGCAAAGGGCCAATGAGATTCATGCCTTCACTGCGCAGTTTATCCAATACTGGATTCATGATCTCAATCTCTTCTCTGCCCAAGTGGCCATCTTCACCTGCATGTGGGTTTAAACCGCACACATAGGTTTTTGGATTGGCGATACCAAACTTGGTTTGCAGGTCGTGTTGCAGAATACGAATCACATCTTCCAATAAGCTGGGTGTAATGGCATCGGCAATTTCACGTAGCGGTAGATGCGTGGTGGCCAGTGCAACGCGTAGACCGGGCGTGGCTAACATCATTACTACCTGGTCTGTATTGGTGAGTTCGGCAAGGAATTCAGTGTGACCGCTAAATTTAATGCCTGCTTCGTTGATGATGCCTTTATGGACCGGTGCAGTGACGATGGCGTCAAAGATTTTATCCATGCAGCCAAGGGTGGCGCTGCGCAGTGTTTCCAATACGTACTCTGAATTGGCTTTGTTTAGCTCGCCACAGTTTGCCGGTGCTTTTAATTGAATGGGCAATACTTTTAACGAACCGGCTTTTGGTGTTTGTGCTGGTTGGCTTGCATCGAATGTTTCAAGGTTGATGGCAAGCCCTAGCTGTTGCGCGCGTGCGGCTAACAGCTCTGGATCTGCAACGGCGACTAGCTCAACATCGTGCGCTTGCTGTGCTAATTGAATAACCAGGTCTGGGCCGATACCCGCGGGTTCGCCGGGTGTGATGGCGAGTCTTAAACCTTTATTCATAATTACAGGCGGATATCCACGTAGGCTTCTTCACGAACACGGCGTAGCCACAGTGCTTCCTCTTCAGCTACCTTGCGCTGGAACAGTTGCTGGCGTGCATTGTTGCGTTGAAACTCTTCAGTGTCATCGTGATTGCGTTCATCCAACACTTCCAGAATGTGCCAGCCAAAACGTGTTTGGAACGGTTCGCTGATAACGCCCTTTGGTGTCTCGTTCATGGCCTTTTCAAAGGGCGGCACCATTTGTCCGGGGCCTGCCCAACCAAGGTCACCGCCTTTGGCAGCTGAGCCGGTATCTTCCGAGTGTGCTTTTGCCAGCTCAGCAAAGTCATCGCCTTGCTCAATACGTGCTTTAAGGTCGTTAAGTTTTGCGATGGCTTGTTCGTCGTTCACCAGTTCGTTTGTTTTGATCAGAATGTGGCGTGCGCTGATCTGTTTCACGACATGGCGGTCACCGCTTTTTATATCACTGAGTTTGATGATGTGAAAACCACTGGGGCTGTGGATGGGTTCGCTAACATCGCCTTTTTTCATGTCGGCTACGACAGATGCAAATAGTGATGGAATTTCGCCCAGTTTGCGCCAGCCCAGATCGCCACCTTCTAGTGCTGTTTGGCCGTCGGACTCTTTGATGGCTAGTTCAGAAAAGTCTTCACCGTCGTTTAAGCGTTTGATCAATGACTCGCTGCGTTCGCGCGCAGTTTGAATTTGTTCAGGAGAGGCGCCTTCTGGTTGGCTCACCAGAATGTGGCCTAGACGGTATTCGTCTTCGCTTTGACCGCGTTGTTTCTGCTGAGCTAGAAATTGATCCACTTCGGCGTTAGTGATGCTAATGCGAGAATCAACGTAACGCTGGCGCAGGCGTGTGTGAATGATCTCATCACGGATGTTTTCACGATAGGTGTGAAAATCCAGGCCGTCGTTTTCAAGAATTGATTTTAGACGCGCCAGTGACAAGTTGTTTTGCTCGGCAATGTTGGTCAGTGTGCGGTTTAACGTCTCATCATCGACGATGATGTTGTTACGCGTAGCGAGCTGTTTTTTCAGGTGTTTAAGGATTAAGCGCTCTAACACCTGCTTCTTTAATGTGTCGCTGTCGGGCAGCGGTGTGCCTTGCTGTTGCAGTTGTAGCAATACTGCGCCAGTTTCGTTGCGCAATTCGCTGCTGCTGATGGCCTCTTCGTCGACGATGGCGACAACGCTATCCAGTTCGGTTGGTTCGGCAAGTGCCAGTTGGCCGAATAGCAAAAATGTAAGTGCTGTGAGAGTTCGTTTAATCATGATGCGGTTCTGTTTGGGTTAAGGTACATCGGTGTAGCCGATGACCTGTTCTTCCATTAATTCGTTGATGCGTTTGCCTATGCTGGTCAGGCCTTTTAGCTCTAACTGTAGATACCAGCTGTAGCGCAAGGTTCCGTAGGGTGCGACAGTAGCGCTACTGTCATTAACAAAAATGGCGCGGCGCATGGCGCGGAATGTCCAGCAGCAGTCGTTGTATTCAAAGCCTGCCAGCTTCTCTAAGGTGCGATCATCACGTAGCGAGTGGTAGCGTCGGCCAATCATACTCCACTGGCTGGTGAGCGGCCACAGGATAGACGTGTCGATCTCTTTGCTCACGCTGCTTGGTGAGGTAATGCGGTTGCCGCGTTCGCGATAGGCGATATTGAAAATGTGTGAGTTATCGCGCAGGAACTGCACACGAAAATCACGACGCGTGATGGTGTCGTAATCAGGGTCCCACAATAGATCTGCATTGACCTTAAGAAATTTCGAGGGACGGAATTCGCCTTCCAGTATGGCATCGGTTTTGCTGCTGGTATCTAAGGTATTGCCAGAGAGCGCAACTTTGCGATCATTCAGATAATAGATCTGCCCAGCAGTACCACGCAGCAGTTCGTGACCATCTTCATTGCGAATCAGACGAGAGGTAATTGAGAGCGTGACCTGTTCGGTATCGCCCACGCGGTCGTAACCGGAGAAGCGGTTATCACTAAACAGTTGTGCACTGCTAAAGCCGGTGACGCCGGTATCAAATAGCGGAAAGTTGGATTGATCTTTGTACGGTGCATAGAGATAAAACAGACGCGGCTCCAGTGCGTTGAGATATGCCTTGCCCAATACGCTGGTGTCGCGTTCCAGATAGATGCCCATATCCACGCTGCTGATTGGCACGCTGCGGCTGAGTGAGTTAACCCCGAGTGTGTTGTAATCATCATCTAGTTCGTAACGCGTGTGATCGACTGCAAGTGTCGGGCGGATAAAACCGGCTTGGCCTTCAAATGGCACAGTGACAGTTGGTTTCAGATGCAGGCGTTTGCCGGTGAGTCGTTCATCACGTTGAAAGCGTACTGCTTCAGTTGTCATGCTGAATCTGGCGCGGCCGAATTCAAGTTGATTAAGTGTATAGGTGATTTGTGGCAGACGACGATAGGGACGACTGCTGTTGGCAACGCTTTCATCAATGGTGAAGTAGTCCTGCACCTGTATCGCCAATTGGCCGTATGGATCACTGTGATTGAGTTTGATGTAACGCTCCAGATGAGTCACGCTGCTGGAGCTGAGTGAGTTGCCAAAGTCGTTAAAGTACTCTTCATCCGATACGCGACTAAACAGTACGTTGCTATGCCAGCCGCTGTAGAGTTCGCCGTTGTGTGTGTATTCGTAGAGGCTGCGCTCGCCGCCATAGACTTCATCATCCAGATTCTCTGTGCGAATCACACCCTCGCCGATACGGCTGAGATAGCGGTATTCGTTGTCCCACTTTAAACCACGCTCGGTATAGTTATGTGGCGTGATAGTCGCATCCAGTTGTGGATGAAGGTTGAGATAGATGGGTAGGGCAAACTCATTGCCGCCGCTTTCACTGCCACTCCATGATGGGGCGAGTATGCCGGTCATGCGTT
>JBNKYV010000034.1:0-17686 GCA_050301075.1 Gammaproteobacteria bacterium | reverse complement strand
ATCTCATAGCCCTGTATTGGGCTGCCATCCAAACAGAGTGTGCCGCTGACGTTGTGTAGTTGTTTATCCGCTTCGAGTGTCGTCTCCATATCCAGTAAGCCCAGTCCTTGGCTGCTGCCAGCATCACCTTCCAGTCCTTGTGGGTCATGCAGCGCGTTGCCAAGCATTTGAAAGCCACCGCAGATGCCCAATAGTTTTCCGCCATAACGCAGGTGTTTCTGTATCGCAGACTCCCAGCCCTGTTCCTTTAACCACTTAAGATCGTGACGCACGCTTTTGCTGCCGGGCAGTATGATCAGGTCAGCAGCAGGAATGGTATCGCCCGGTCCAATAAAGGTGACGTCAACCTGCGGGTGCTGACGCAGTGGGTCAAAATCGGTGTGATTGCTGATGCGTGGGACTACCGGAATAATGACCTTAATGAAGTTCTCTTCTTCTATGTGCTGATGTGACTGAATGGCATCTTCCGCTTCCAGATGCAGGCCATGAAGATAGGGCAACACACCGTAAACGGGTTTATGGGTGTAATCTTCCAGCCAATCCAGTCCTGATTGCAGCAGGCTGATATCGCCCCGAAAACGGTTGATCACAAAGCCGCAGGTACGTTGTTGTTCTGATTCGGATAACAGTTGCAAGGTGCCTGTGAGGTGAGCAAAAACACCGCCACGATCGATATCAGCAATGAGTATGACCGGGCAATCTACCGCTTCGGCAAAGCCCATATTGGCGATATCACGATCACGTAGATTGATCTCGGCCGGACTGCCGGCGCCTTCGACGAGGATGGCGTCATATTGTTCAGTTAGCCGTTGGTAAGACTCCATGACCGCCTGCATGGCTACAGGTTTATAGGTGTGATAATCACGTGCATCCATGGTGTTTTGGGCTTTGCCATGAATGATGATTTGTGCGCCAATGTCTGTGTTGGGTTTGAGTAGTACCGGGTTCATATCGGTATGGGGCTCTAATCCACACGCCTGCGCTTGCAGTGCTTGGGCGCGACCGATCTCACCGCCATCGATAGTGACTGCGCTGTTTAATGCCATGTTTTGCGGTTTAAAGGGCGCAACACTGATGCCGCGGCGTTTCAGTACGCGGCAAAGACCTGTGACAAGTGCGCTTTTGCCTGCATCCGAGGTGCAGCCCTGAATCATTAACGTGTTTGAAATCATGGCGCTATTGTCGCACAAGCTTTCTTCTATAATGCGGGGCATGAATAGAAAACTTCGCAAGCTGAATAAACTTTTTGTGGGTGCCTTTTTGTGGGCGAGTGCGGCATTACCTGCCTATAGCCAAGGCGTCAGTGTGGTGGATGATACCGGGACGAAAGTTGCCTTTGATCAGCCGGTAAAACGCATCATCAGCCTCGCGCCACACACGACCGAGATGCTGTTTTCCGTGGGTGCTGGGGAGCAGGTTGTGGGGGCGGTGGAGTACAGTGATTACCCTGAAGCCGCAAAAAAAATCCCGCGTGTGGGTGGTTACAGCCAGTTTGATATGGAGGCGATAGTCGCCATGCAGCCTGATCTGGTGGTGGCGTGGAATAATGGTAACCCCGCGCCAGCCATAGAAAAAATTAAATCTCTGGGGCTTCCTCTATATTTATCTGAACCTAAAAGTTTCGAGGGTGTGGCCTCGAATATGGAGCGTTTGGCTATTCTGACGGGCCATGAGGAGCAAGGTAAGAGTGCTGCTGGTGCATTCAGAGAAGAGTTGGCGCGGCTTAAGAAAACCTATGCGGGCCAGAAAAGTGTGACGGTCTTTTATCAAATCTGGAACAAGCCCTTGATGACCATAAACGGTGACCATCTGATTACCAAGGTGATGGAGTTATGTGGTGGAAAAAACATCTTTGCCGAGCTACCGGTGACGGCGCCACAGGTCGATGTCGAAGCTGTATTGCTGCGTAACCCGCAGGCAATCATTGCCAGTGGTATGGCCGCCAATCGCCCTGATTGGTTGGATGAGTGGAAAAACTGGCCGCACCTGTCTGCCGTGCAAACCAATAGCATCTACACCATTCACCCAGACCTGATTCAACGCCACAGCCCGCGAATCCTTCAGGGGGCGGAGCACATGTGCCAGCACTTGGCTGAGGTGCGTAAAAAAACGCACTAATTTCGCCTGAGGAAGGCTTTTAAAAACACCCCAAGCGGTCGATGTTTTCTATTGAAATAGAGAACAACACAGGCAATTGGGAAATGGCAAAGCAGAACGATTCAAATCCAGAGCAGTGGAAGAGCAAGTATCTGGAAGTTCTTAAAGAGCTGGAAGATAAAGAGCGTGATTGGCAGGACCTGGATCAGGTGCTGCGTCGTGGCCTGAACCGTGTGTCGCTGATTTCGGTAGGGGCGGATGCCAAGCTTGATCATTTACTGGAAAAATTGCGCCGCGGACTGCAAAAGAATTTTAGTGCTGATGGGTTAAATGACATCATCGAGGAGATCGGTGATCGTATCAAAATAGTCGATGAAGAGCGCGGTGGATTGCACAACACCCTGGAACCTACGGCTGTTCTGCTGCAGCTTGTTGAGTCACTTAACTTCCCTCATTCAGCCCTGGATGGGGTTGCCCAATTCAAAGCAGATTTGGATTCAGAAGATGCGTTACTGCATGTAGATGAATTGATACAAAGTTTTTCCCGTTTGGTGATCGATGCGTTTTATGGCTCTCACGAAGGTGAGGCTGCCTCTGAGTCCATAGAACAAGGTAAACGTGGTCACTGGTGGAATAAGATGCTGCCCAAGGATGAGTCCAGTGATTCGGTTGATGGGCAGGAAGGTTTTCCTGGTGAGGATAGTGTTACTAACCGGGAAGCCAGTGCGGCTGTAGTGAATACGGAACTGAGTGCGACATGTGTAGAACATGTCTTTCTCGATCTGTTACAGGGCATTGTTTTTTCTCCTGAGCTTAAAGATCGCGTGCGTTTGCTCCAAGAGGAGTTGACAGCAGGTATTACCGCTAACGACATAGCTGATATGACGCAGCGCATGATCAATCTGGTTGTCGATATGCGTGCGGTTCTGGAGCAGGAAAAAGGGGAGTTAGAGAAATTCCTGCTGCAACTGACGGGGCGTCTGACTGAGTTGGATGAAATGGTGGCTGGGGTTGAAACCACGCGCCAGGCATCATTGGTAAGTGGACGTCATCTGGATGAGATGGTGAAGGCACAGGTCAGTGATATCGAAAATACTGTTCAAAATGCCCAAAACTTGTCTGATATGAAGGGTACGATTCAATCGAGTATCGATACCATTCGTGAACATCTGGCTAAACAGCGAGAACAGGAAGAGGAACGACAAGCGGAGCGGGAGTTACAGCTCAAGAATATGACCGAGCGTCTTAAAACGATGGAGGCAGAGAGTAACGCTTTGCGTGAACGCTTGGCGGAAGAGCGTGCCCAAGCTACTACGGATGCACTGACGGGGGCGCCTAATCGACTGGCATACGAACGTTCCATTGATAGTGAATATGCGCGGTGGAAGCGTTATAACAATATGTTTTCGCTGGCGATTATTGATGTGGATCATTTTAAGCGTATTAATGATTCCTATGGGCATAAGGCCGGTGACCGAGCCTTGATTGCCATTGTTAAAACTGTGCAGCGTTATCTGCGAGAGACCGACTTTTTGGCGCGAGTGGGCGGCGAGGAGTTTGTCGTGATACTCGCTAACACTGAATTGACCGCAGGCGAAAAAGTGGCGGAAAAGCTGCGCATGAGTATAGAAAAGAGCGATTTTGTCTTTCACGGGCAGCCCGTGCCCATTACTGTATCAGTGGGGGTAACTGAAATACGTGAGGGAGATGATATCGACAGTATCTATGTGCGCGCAGATGAAGCACTGTATCGTGCTAAAAAACAAGGTCGCAATTGCGTGGTCTCTTCCTGAGTAACTGACTGAATTAAAACACTAAATCAGATTCATTTCTTAACGGCTAGTACAGCCGTCTTTTCCCAAAGTAGACGCAAGTCTCAATACGGCAATTTTCCCTAATTTCTGGGTATGTAGTCCCGATATAAAAGATATCCCTCTTAATTTAGCAACGAGTTTCATCAAGGACGCCATGGCCGCCGTAAGCAAATTAAAAGATATTAATCTCCTGCAGAACCTTTCTCCGCTGGAGGATTTGGACCAATCGCAATTAATGGAGTTGGCTGAAACGTCTGAACTCATTCAATTTGCGAAGGGTGAATCTGTTTCATCAAAAGTTGAGCGAAGCCTGATTGCCTACGTGATTAAAGGGCGCGTGGTGTTGTCGCCTAACTCACCGCAATCGGAGACTGTTGAAGCTCAAACAGATCGTGCGCGTAAATCGATTCTCTCGCCTGAGGAGCGTACTCGCGTGATTGCAGATACACCTGCGACAGTATTGTGTATCCACAGTGATTTGTTAGAGATGCTCAGTAGCTGGGGCAGTGGCGATAGTGGTTTTGAAGTTGAAGAGATCGACTCCAGCGAAGGGGGAGACTGGCTTGACTCATTGATGCAAAGCGATGCGGTACTGAGTCTTTCACCTTCTAGTATTCAAGCCTTGATGTCGGCGATTAAACCCATCGAGAAACAAGCTGGTGATGTGATCTTTAACCAAGGTGATACCGCAGATGCCTACTACATTATCTCCAGTGGACGCTGTGTTGTAACGCGACGTTCTGCCAGCGGCAAAACCACGGAACTTGCTGTGTTGAGTGAAGGGGATGCCTTTGGTGAAGAAGCGCTGATTGCCAATGTGCAGCGTAACGCCTCGGTGAAAATGAGTGAATCCGGCATGTTGCTGCAGCTGGATAAAAGCTCGTTCAAGCACCTGATGGAAGAGCCGCTTATCAAAACCGTTACGCCAGATGAGGTGGATGGATTAAAGGCTAAGGGGGCGGTGATTCTGGATGTGAGTTCCGATGGCGTATTTATGAATGATGGTAGTTGCACCAATATCCCATTTGGTGAATTACGCGAACATTTGGATGAGCTGAATAAAAAGAAACGCTATATCGTCGTCTCTGATGATCCAAATAAAAGCTCTATTGCTGCATTCTTATTGGCCCAAAAGCAGATTGTCTCTTATGTTCTGGATATTGATATCCCTGATCGAAGAGAGTTGGAAGAGGCAAAAGAGAAGGCAGATGCCCAGGCACAACAGAGTCAACAAGCCCTATCAGGTCTCAAGCAGGAGCTTGAGCAGGCAGAGCAGGAGTTGGCTCAAGAGAAGGGCGAGCGTGAGATTCTCAAGGCCAAGATACGTGCAGTTGAAGCAGAGCTGAGACAGACTCAGGATAGCGCACGCCAGGCAATTCTTGAAGCAAGCTCCTTAAAACGTCAGTCAGAGGCAAAACTACATAGCCGTATTGAAGAGCTGACCAAAGAGCTTGAGACCAGCAAGGCCAGTGTAGAAGCACTGCAAAGTGAAGGTGAGAGTTTAAGAGAGAAAGTCACAAATCTTGAGAGTGAATACTCCCAGCAACAAGCTTCGCAACGAACTGAGCTGGAAGCACTTAAAACAGAGGCAGAGAAAGCGAAAGAAGAGCGTGAGCAACTGCGCGAAACAGAAAGCTCTGAAGCTAATTCACTGCTGCAACAGTTAAATGAGGTCAGGGAAACCAGCGAGAAGTACAGTGCTGAGTTGGCTGCACTGCAGGCTGAATATGATCAGTTAAAAGAGGAAAATGCTTCACTGACTTCCCGAGTGAATAGTATTGGTCAATCTACTGAGCAGCAAAATGAAGAGCTGATATCTCTACGAGAGGAGTATCGCAGGCTTAACGACGACAAGGGACAACTGGATGAGTCTCTAGCTGAAAAAATCACCCAGTATGAAGAGCAAAAAGCTGAGCTGGCACGTTTAACTCAAGAGCTGGAAGAACTACGTGAAAATAACAGCACTCTGAATACTCAGTTGGAAGAGGTTAATAGCCAATTCCAAGAGCAGAAACAGGCTCACGAGGCGCTGGATGCAGAGCATACGCTGTTTGTAGAGGAACACAATAAACTAAATGAACAGCTGGCAGATACGAATCGCCAGATCGAAGAGAAGCAGGCTTCTGTTAATGAGCTGACAAATCAGCTGGGTGAAGAGCGTAATCAACACCAGCAATTGCAGGAAGCGCATGGCACGTTAACCAGCGAACACGAGAAGCGTGTTGAAGAGCTGAACTCTGCCAATGAACATATCGCAGCGCTACATGCAGATGTCGAGTCTCTTGAGAACGATAAAAACTCTCTAACTGAAGAGTTAACACAGACTACCGAAAGCCTGCGCAGTAAAGAGTCTGACTATGAGTCTCTTAACGCTGAACATGAAAGCCTGAAATCTGATCATGAGAATCTTTCTGATCGCTTTGACGAGGCGCAAAAAACAATTGAGGATCGCAATGGCGAGATAGCTGAACTCAATAGCGAAATAGACGGACATAAAGAGAATATTGCCTGTCTGGAAGATAAACTGAATGATTCGCAAAATGAAGTTACAGATCTGTCTGAACGCCTCACTTCTGCTCACCATCTGGCTGATGAGCAGGAGCAATCCATTCAAGAGTTAAAAGTCGTGCGTGCCAAGCTTGAAGCGGATGTGCAAAAGCATGTGGAAAACGAAACCCAGCAGGCACGAGAGTATCAAGAGCTGAAAGAGGCGCATCACAGAACTTCAAGCGCGCTTGCCAATACCAAGCAGAATTTGGAGATGACCACGCTGGAGTTTGAAAAGCGTGTTGCTGAGCTGGAGAATACCGTTAAGTCTGATCGTGCTCAGCATGATGCGGCCATGAAAGAAGCGGGCGAGCATATTGATACGGCCAAGCTGCGCATCGAGATCCTGCAGCGCGAACTGGAGTCCTTACAGAACGAAAACAAACGCTCTGGTTCTATTGTACGGGCCTTGGCGTTTATCCTTAGCCTGATTCTGGCCGTCTGGTTTGCCTACTACATGGGGGTAGACTTTGAGGGCTACTGGAATCTGATAAAAACCAAATTCATGAGCTTTGGTGGTGATTATGTCGCCCAAGTTAAAGGTTGGTTTGAAAATCTTTAAATAACCTCTCTCCTGATACTCCTCTTGGCAAAGGGGAGCCATTCTAGTAGTTTCTTTATTTGAAGGCCTCTGAACCCCCGGATGGGTTCAGAGGCTTCTTTAATCTTTTATTCACCCTTATAAATAAAAATATGGGTTATTGTGCACGAGCTATCTCTGACACGGCCAATTGTTGATATCACCCTGGAAAAAGCGATTGAATCCGGGGCGGCGGCCATATCTAAGGTGGTGATAGAGATTGGTGTGTTGGCGGCTATCGATCGCCATGCCGTTGAACTCTGTTTTCAAGTGCTTACCCAAGACACCTTGGCGCAAGGGGCTGAGTTGGTAGTGATAGAGCGTGCCTGCGAAGGGGAATGTAGAGAGTGTGGCGCTACTTTTGAGGTGCCAGAATATTATTACGCTTGTCCTAACTGCCAATCATTTGATATCGAGCGTAATGGTGGTGATGAATTTATTCTTAAAGAGATTGAGATTAACTAGCTATGTGCCTTGCCGTACCCGCAGAAGTGACTGAGCTACTTGATAATGAGCAAGCCGTGGTGAAACAGGGTGGGGTTTCCAAAACAATCTCTATCGCACTGCTGGAGTCTGTATCTGTAGGCGACTACGTTATCGTTCATACCGGATATGCGCTCAATTTGATTGATGAGGCCGAGGCGCAAAAGACGCTTAAATTGTTCGCTGAGATGGGTTACGACATGGGGCAGGGTGACGCCTAATGCGCTATATCGATGAGTTTCGCGATAGCCATCTGGTTAAAGGTTTGGCCAATGCGATTCGTATAGCGGCGGACACCGAGCGCGATTACAAAATTATGGAGTTCTGTGGCGGTCATACCCACGCTATTTTTCGTTTTGGCATAAATACGTTATTGCCCGCCAATGTTGAGCTGGTACATGGGCCGGGGTGTCCGGTGTGTGTGTTGCCGATCTCTCGGTTGGATCAGGCAATTGCGTTGGCTAAAACAGACGACGTCATCTTTTGTAGTTATGGCGATATGCTGCGTGTGCCCGGCTCGAATAAAAATAGCTTGTTGCGTGCCAAGGCAGAAGGTGCTGACGTACGCATGATCTACTCCAGTCAGGATGCGTTACAGATTGCTCAAGATAATTCCCATAAACGCATCATCTTCTTTGCCATTGGTTTTGAAACAACCACACCACCAACGGCTGTGGTGATCAAACAGGCAAAGGCTTTAGGCCTAAGAAATTTCTTTGTCTTCAGTAATCATATTCTCACGCCTCCGGCGATTCGCGCCATTCTCGATTCGCAGGATCTAAAGCGTGAAGGCGATGTACGTATTGATGGTTTCATTGGCCCGGCTCATGTCAGTACCGTTATCGGTAGTCAGCCTTATGAAACGTTTGCTGCTGAATATCAGCGTCCGGTGGTGATCGCAGGGTTTGAACCTTTGGATATGATGCAGGCGATATTGATGTTGATTCATCAGCTCAATGACGGGCGTGCTGAGGTTGAGAACGAATACAGTCGTGCAGTGACTGAATTGGGTAACCAAAAGGCGCAAGGCTTGGTTGATGAGGTATTTGAACTGCGCGATAGTTTTGAATGGCGCGGATTAGGTATGTTGCCCCTGAGCGGTTTAAAGATCAGAGAAGCATTTGCCGAGTTTGATGCGGAGCGCATGTTTGATCTACCTGTTACGCAGCCCAAAGAGAATAAAGTATGTGAGTGCCCGGCAATACTGCGGGGCGCGAAAAAACCAACTGACTGCAAAATTTTCGGCACGGTGTGTACGCCAGAGAACCCTATCGGTTCATGCATGGTTTCATCTGAGGGGGCGTGTGCAGCCTATTACACCTACGGGCGTTCGCTATGAAAAGGCGTATTGCTGCAAAGCTGGATATAGAGGACGGATGTGTAGAGCTTGCGCATGGCAGTGGTGGGCGTGCCATGACACAACTGATTAACGAGATATTTATCGATGCGTTTGATAACAGCCAGTTAAATCAACAAGACGATAGTGCGGTGCTGGAACAGGTGAATGGGCGTATGGCTATTGCAACCGATAGCCATGTGGTGTCACCGCTATTTTTCCCTGGTGGTGATATCGGTTCTTTATCGGTTCACGGTACGGTTAATGACCTGGCTATGTCAGGTGCGGTGCCTAAATACCTCACTAGCGGCTTTATCCTTGAAGAGGGTTTTCCGCTAATTGAGCTGAAGCGCATTGTGCAGTCCATGGCTGTAGCTGCCAAAGAGTGTGGCGTGACGATTGTGACAGGCGATACTAAGGTAGTGGAAAAGGGTAAAGGTGATGGCGTTTTTATTAACACTACTGGTGTGGGGGAGATTCCTGCCACGGTTGATCTCTCTACGGATCGCATTTGTGCCGGTGACAAAATAATCGTCAGTGGCACGATTGGCGATCACGGCATGACCATTCTTTCCGCGCGCGAGTCATTAGGCTTTGATAGCAACTTAACATCAGATTCAGCACCTTTGCATGAATTGGTTTTTGTTATGTTGGAATGTGCCGGTGATGCGTTGCGCTTCATGCGTGACCCTACCCGTGGTGGTTTGTCCGCAGCGTTAAATGAAGTCGCTAGCCAAATAGAAAATGGTATGCGCATTTACGAATCAGAAATCCCTATTAAAGAAGAGGTACGTGCTGCATGCGAATTTCTAGGGTTTGATGCTTTACATGTGGCAAATGAAGGGAAATTGATTGCTATCTGTTCTAAAGAGATTGCGGAAGAGTTGTTAATGGCGATGCGTAATCACCCAATGGGAAGGGATGCGGCGATTATTGGTGAAGTGATGGCTGATAACAATGCGCTGGTCGAGCTGGAAACTGCGTATGGTGGTCGACGCATTGTTGACTGGATCAGCGGTGATCAATTGCCGCGAATCTGTTAATCGGGATAACGTTTATGTGTACAGTCTGTGGTTGTGATGTAGATGATATAAAAGTGGATGGGCATAGCCATCATGATATTCATTATCATCACGATGTGGCTGCAGCCAATCTTTCTGGTATGAGTCGCAAGCAGGTACTCTCTATTGAAGAGAAAATACTGAGTAAGAATGATCAGATTGCAGCACAGCTTAGAGATAAGTTTAAAACACAAAACATACTGGCTTTGAACCTGATGTCTAGCCCCGGCTCTGGGAAAACAACGCTGTTGGTGCGTACCATCGAAGCGTTGAAAGAACAGTTCTCGGTTGCGGTCGTCGAGGGTGATCAACAAACAAACCATGATGCTGAGCGTATACGTGCCGCGGGTGTAACGGCTGTGCAGATCAATACTGGAAAAGGTTGTCATTTAGATGCCAACATGGTGCAGCATGGTATTGAGCATTTAAAGCCAGAAAACAATAGCGTTCTGTTTATAGAGAATGTGGGTAATCTGGTTTGTCCTTCTGCTTTTGATCTGGGGGAAACATATAAGGTTGTTATTCTCTCGGTGACAGAGGGTGAGGATAAACCGATCAAGTATCCTGATATGTTTCATGCCGCAGATATTATGTTGCTAACAAAGTCAGATCTGTTGCCGCATCTCGATTTTGATGTTGATCAGTGTATTGAGTATGCGCGCAGAATCAATCCTGATATTAACGTTGTTCAGCTCTCCGCACACAGTGGCGAGAATATGCAGCAATGGTATTCACTGATTCAACAACTGCACGCCAATTGAAACGTCTGCATATAGAGTTGCAAGGGGTAGTGCAGGGCGTGGGAATGCGTCCTCTATGTTACCGTCTTGCGCAACGCTATGGTCTTACCGGCTGGGTGTTGAATCATAGTGCGGGCGTTAGTGTTGAGGTGCAAGGTGAACGTTGCGAGGCATTTGTTCAGGCTTTAAGAGATGAGTCTCCACCGCTGGCCTCGATAGAGGGTGTGGCGGTTGACGAGATAGCGTCTCAGCCTGAATCTTCATTTGTTATTCGCCATAGTCAGGCAGGAGATGCTCACACTGCTATTGCGGTAGATAGCGCGGTATGCCCTGCGTGTCTGCAAGAGTTATTTGATCCTGATAGCCGCTATTTCCACTATCCGTTTTTGAACTGTACTCAATGTGGCCCGCGTTATACGGTTATCGAACGATTGCCTTATGACCGCGATCATACCGCGTTAAAAACATTTGCGATGTGTGCTGCTTGTCAGCAAGAGTTTAATAATCCCGCCGATAGGCGCTTTCATGCCCAGCCAACAGCATGTCCGGCTTGTGGGCCGCAGTTGGATGCTTCTGTTGAAAGCATCGTTGAAAAAGTTCGTGCCGGTGAGGTATTGGCTATAAAAGGTTTGGGTGGTTTTCATCTGGTTTGCGATGCACGTAATTCTCAAGCCGTGAAACATTTGCGCGAGCGTAAACACCGATATGAAAAACCGTTGGCCATCATGGCGGCCAATCTTGTATCGCTGGAGCAGTTTGTAGAGTTGGATGATGCACATCGTCAACTGTTATCAAGTCCAGAGCGGTCTATTGTGCTGGCGCCAAAGGGGGAAGGAAGCCAACAGTTGGCGAGTGAATTGGCGCCGGGATTAAACTCTTTGGGTGTCATGCTGCCGTATACACCACTTCATTATCTACTCTTTAACCATGCCAGTGGTTTGCCAAATGGAACGCAGTGGTTAGATCAAATAAATGAATTGGTATTGGTGATGACTAGCGCTAACCCAACAGGTGAGCCGTTAGTGATCGATAATGCAATGGCACGCAAACAGTTGGCAGGCATTGCCGATACTATCGTCTGTCATAACCGCGACATTGTGACGCGTGCTGATGACAGTGTGCTGCATGTTGTCAATGGTGCTCCAACGTTTATTCGTCGTGCTCGCGGCTATGTGCCCACGGCGATTAAGCTGGCGCATGAGTTGCCGCCGATATTGGCAACGGGTGGCTACTTAAAAAACAGTGTGTGTGTTGTGCGCGGCAATGAAGCGTTTGTTTCGCAGCATATCGGTGACCTCGATAGCAGAGCCACGATAGCTTTTTTTGAAGAGACGGTCCACTACATGCTCGATATGTTAGGTGTACAACCTCAGTACATCGCTCATGATCTGCATCCCGATTTTTATTCTTCGCACTATGGCCAGCAGCTGGCTCAAGAGTGGGGTGTTACGGCTGTGGCTGTGCAGCATCACCATGCACATTTAATGTCGGTTGCTGCAGAGCATCAGCATACTCAACCGGCTATCGGTATTGCTCTGGATGGTTTTGGTTTGGGGGCGCAGCAACAGGCGTGGGGTGGTGAGTTGTTTTATCTGAAGGGTGACGAGTATCAACACCTTGCTTCTCTCAGCCCTCTTAAACAACCAGGTGGGGATGTGGCTACACGCGAACCCTGGCGTATGGCAGCAGCGGTGTTGGTGATGTTGGGGCGTGGTGATGAGATTGCCTCGCGTTTTGATTCCCGGCCTCATTCGGCTCAGTTAGCAATGATGATTGAGAAAGGTATCAACACACCGCCTACCAGTAGTGCAGGGCGTCTGTTTGATGCGGCCGCTAGTCTGTTGGACATAAAACATGCCGTTCAATATGAGGGACAGGCGGCGATGATGCTGGAAAGCCTTGTCACTCAACCTCTAGTGTTGGAGGGCGGTTGGTGTTTAGAAAACAATCAGCTTGATTTTACGCCGTTGCTAGAGAGCTTGATCGATTGTGATGCTCAGCACGGAGCTAATCTTTTTCATGGCACATTGGTGGCAGGGTTGGCACAGTGGATCGAGCGGGCGGCACAGCAGCATGATGTTGATACGGTGATGATGTCTGGTGGTTGTTTCTTAAACCGCTATTTGAACAGCGGTTTGCGAGAGGCGTTGGCTCAGCGGGGATTAAAGGCGTTGCTGCCACGCCTGCTTCCAGTGAACGATGGTGGCATCAGTCTTGGGCAGGCGTGGACGGCAGGATTGCGGTTTATAAATTAACAGCCCGTTAGCTAACGAAGTAGACCTTCTTGGCTGCTTGGCGTAGTTTGGCGGCCTTCATAATCGCCCAGATCATAACGACGAAACCGGAAACACACATGAATACGTTAGCGTAGGAGAGTGTCATATCGCCTGCGCGCCAGTATTGATACGCAAGCACAAAACCACACAGGCTTAAAAATCCGGCAAAGCCGATGCCCAGTACATGGTTTGAGGCGTCTACATCGCTGATTTTATCTTTGCTGATATTGTGTAGTGCCAGTGCTTGAATCGCGCCCTCAGCTATCTCTCCGGCAACGATAACCTCGTCGCCTTCGGCAATATTGCGCTCAAGATCCCGGTGCAGGAGCACCAGGCTTTCACCTACTTTGCACTGTGTTTTGCCACTTTCTTCAGACTTGCCCAAATTGGAGACTGTCCCCCGGCAAACATCCATTCCCATCGTTTTCTCCAGCTCACGTGATACGTGGTGAATATTATGCAACATCTGCAAGCGGGAAAGCTAAATTTATCATGAGGTAGGGATAAGAGACGGCTTATGTGTCGGCCGGGACGGTCGATAAAGACACTAGTTATATCAGGATTATTGAGACACCCAATGTTAGAAGATTTGCAGACCATCAAGCTGTTCCAAAATGTATCTGATGCCCAGCTGGCAGAGATCGGTCGTTACTGTGAATTAAAAATGTTGAGCGATGGGGAGATTCTGATCGCAGAATCCTCGCGTAGCGATATCGACCTCTATCTACTCATCAGTGGCTGTGTAGAGATCGTCTCTCGTGGTGCGCCGAATACCAGCCAGGAGGTAGTGATTTCCAATCAAGACAAGGAGCTGTTTGGTGAGATCGCTTTTCTTACTCACTCGCCACGTACGGCGTCAGTACGATGCCGGGGTGACGTACAGGCGATTCGGGTCGATGGGGCAGCCCTAAAAGGCTATATGGATGAACACCCAGACGCCGGTTATCAGATTATGCGCAATATTGCTGAGACATTGGCGCATCGTGTCAGCGGGGCGGACAATTTGCTCAAACAGATTTTGTGGAACACCTCGCTTTAGGGTGAATCCCTGTATTTACGCGTTTGGCGCAGCGCATTTAGCCTTGCATGATGGTGCAAAAAAGGGGAGATCCAACACGAACTTGCGAATTCCCTAGATAAATGCTTCGTTTTTTTTCTTGAATTATTTTGTGATGATTACGCCCTGCCGTATTTTGGGGGCTGAAACGCTGGATTTATAGAGCGCTAACACAAAGGGAAATGGTTGGTTGCAGAAAGCATCCGCAAATGATTCTGGATATGTATAATAGCCGCGCAAAATCAGGGGGTATTACATTGCAACAGGCAGTGCCAGTTGCGCAGGCTTGGGCATGTAAGGATTGTGAATGCTTGAATTAGAGTGGCCCCCATTTGATGCTGGGTTAAATCCAGACTTTTTTTTCATGAGCTCTACCCATGAGCAGGCTTTGTCGTACCTGCGTTACGGGCTGCACATGGGCGAGGGTGTGATGGCCATTGCCGGTATGCAGGGCACTGGCAAGAGCATGCTCTTTAACTATATAGAGCCAGATCTTGAGGCACAAAAGGCACAAATTGCCCTGGTTGATGGCAATGATGTGGCGAATGAAAACATCTTTCGACTGATTGCGACCGCCTTCAATGTTTTTTGCCCACAGACTGCTGCCGAGGCAGATACCGCAAAGCTCAGAGATACCATCAAAGATTTCTTTATCGGCAAGGCCAGTAGTGGCACTCGCCTGATTCTAGTGATTGACCACGCTGAAGCACTCTCTATTACGCTGTTAAAAGGGCTTAATGCCATTACCCGTAATGTGCAGCGCGATGGTAAGAGTCTGTTACAGGTGATCTTGCTGGGGCGTCCCAAGCTGGTTGAGCATCTACGCGCGCCCGCTCTGGTGGCCAATAATAAAGAGGGTATGAGCCCTTGCCTGCTTGAGCCTTTAACCCCCATTGAAATGCGAGATTACATAGAGCATCGACTCAGCAAGACCAATTGGTCCGGTGAGCCGGTATTTACAGAGCAGGGCCTTGAGCTGATTTACCACTGCACTCGGGGCATTCCGGAGCGCGTCAATGTGTTCTGCCACTGTTTGTTGCAGTACGCAGAAGATAATAATAAGAAGGTAATCTACGGTGCTCTGGTTAAGTCCGTGCTTAATGTTCTGCGTGAGCAGGCTGAGGAGACGTGGGGGCAGGTTAAGTTGTCCGGCGTCAGGCCGGTAAAACTTGCGCCTATTCCTAATCGACGTGGTAACCGCGCAGAAGGCGAGGGGGGCGATGCATCAAGTGAAAATTTGAGTGCCTGGGTAAACAAAGAGCGTAAGCCGGCCCCTGCTAAAGCTGCACCACAAGCCAAGGGCTCTCTTGAGGCGGCCAGTCAGGCGGCATTAAAGATCGCTAAAGAGGCTACTCACGAGCGTGAGGAGAAGCGCCTTAAGGAACTGCGGGAGAGGGCGAAGCAGGCCCGTGCCGAACAAGCGAAACCGGCAGTACCTATTTTAATTACGCCGCTGGAATCATTCGAGCGAGAAGAAAAATCAGATCTGCCAGCGCTGTTTGATGATTTACCCCATATGCGTGCGCCGGGTAAATCGCTGTTAGTCGGTGTGGGTGTAGTGGTGATTGGTTTGTTATCCATTGCAACCTTCTTTGTGGGTAAAGAGTATCAACAACCCTTGAGTGAATGGGTTGCGAGTTTGACTGCGGAAGATGAGCCTGCGCCAGCTGAAGTGGTATTGGCTGAAGCCGTATTGGGTAAAACTGAGCGACCCGCTGTGGCCGCTGAAAGCGAACCGGATCAGCCTGCTCCAGTGGTAACTCCCAAGGCACCAGAGCCGCCAGCTAAGAAAGAGGTCGTCGCAAAGGCTTCTGCGCCAGCGTCTGCTGTTAAGTCAGAGCCAAAACCTGGGCCAAAGGCTGAACCAGTTAAACAGATCGTGGCGAAAAGTGCGCCGGTGGCTAAACCTGTAGAAAAGCCAAAAGCCGCAGTAGTTAAACCTGTAGACAAGCCAAAAGCCGCAGTAGTTAAACCTGAAGTTAAAAAAGAGGTGGCTGTTGCGCCAAAACAAGTCGCTAAGGTAGAGCCTAAACCTGTAGTAAAACAGGAAGCGGTTAAACCAGCGCCCAAGCCAGCTCTTAAATCGACCCCTACACCAGCGCCAGTGGTAAAAGCTGCGCCTAAGCCGGCGGTTAAACCTGTGCCTAAACCTCAAGCCAAGCCCAAAACAGAGGTTGCCAAAGCTGCCAAGCCTAAACCGGCGGCGCCAGTATTAAGTAAAGATGAGCAGAGTGGCATCCAGAAAATTGTTGATACCTTCGCCAAGGCCTATAACGATGGCAAGATTGGCAACATCATTATGTCGTTAACCAATGATGTTCAGGTGGACAATAGCAAAGGCAAGTATCAGGTTTCCCAGGCCTATATGAATCTGTTGCAAACGACAGAGAGTCGTAACCTAAGTTACCAGTCGATTCAATGGGACAAAAAAGGGGAGACCTATGTTGGTCGTGGTTTGTTTGAAAACGTAGTTCAACGTACCGGTAGCAGCCCCCGTAAATCGCAAGGGCGTGTAGCGATTGAGCTTGTTAAAACAAGCAGTGGTTTTCGCATTAGCAAGATCGATCATATTGAGAAGCGTTAAATATTTGTTTGAATTTATTTTGGCCACGCTTAGCCTATTTCAGTTCTCTTTTAATCGTTTTCGTAATTAATTGCTTTTTTTATAGCAATTCCTATTCGATAAATTCGATAGAATCTGTATAAAAGATTACATAACTATAATAAAACCAGTAAAAATTTGTACTTGAATAATACCTGACCTTTTTACTAATGTATTGGTTGTAGGCATATGAGGCTCCCTATCCTTGTGATGCCATTGCAATAAAACATTTGGCTTTAAAGGAGGGTTAAATGGATATGCGTGTTGTTGAGAGTGATGCCGCTCTCGAATATGGTTGCGATTCAGGTTTCCTTAAAGCGCTCCCTTTTCCTCTCTGTATCTGTGACTCTAGTGGAGTCATTCTTCAAAGCAATATCGAATTCAATACACTGTTTGCTTACCAAGAAGAGAGTTTGCTTGGTTTTCCGTTAAGCAGTTTGATCGCTGACGAAAGTGGTTGTCACAATGAGCTAGAACAGTTCTTCCTTAATTCTGTAAAGCAACAGGCTCGCATGGAAAAGGACACGGTAGGACAACGTGCTAATGACTCCAGTTTTTCAATGCGACTGAGTGTGAGCCCTGTTGAGGTCGTACAGGGTAAGCAGTTTGTTGTTAGCGTTACTGATATTTCAACGCGTCAGTTAGTTGAAAATAATTTTGAACAGATTTTTGAAACAGCTCCCATCGGAATTCTTGTGACTACTGCTGACGGTGTAATCAGGCACGGTAATCAGCAGATAACTTCCATATTTGGTTATTCGATCGATGATTTGCGAAACAAAAGTCTGGAGGTTCTGTTGCCAGAGCGGCATCGCGACAAACATGTCGAGCATCGTCAAAACTATAGTGCCAACCCTGTTCGCCGTGCCATGGGGACCGAGCGTGATCTAACCGGATTGCATAAAAACGGTAAAGAGTTTCCTGTTGAAATTGGGTTAAATCCAATCGTAAGTAATAGTGGTACCTATATTGTCGCAACCGTGACCGATATTACCCAGCGTAAAAAATCAGAGTTAAAGCTAAAGCAGCTTAATGCGGATTTGGATGAGTTTACTTATGTCGCCTCTCATGATTTGAAGTCTCCTTTGCGCGG
>JBNKYV010000033.1:0-5297 GCA_050301075.1 Gammaproteobacteria bacterium | reverse complement strand
GAAGATACCCTGGCAGCGTTTAAAGGCCGCACTATTCACACCTACCATACGGAAGGTGCCGGGGGCGGACACGCACCGGATATTATTAAGGCCTGTGGTGAATCGTATGTGTTGCCCTCCTCTACCAATCCTACACGCCCATATACAATCAATACCGTTGATGAGCATCTTGATATGTTGATGGTGTGTCATCACCTTGATCCCAACATTGCCGAAGACGTTGCGTTTGCTGAATCACGCATTCGTCGCGAGACTATTGCAGCAGAAGATATCTTTCACGATCTAGGTGCATTCTCCATGATTGCTTCCGACTCACAAGCCATGGGGCGCGTAGGTGAAGTGGTCACGCGCACTTGGCAAACCGCACACAAAATGAAAGTGCAACGTGGTGCGTTGAAGGAAGACTGTGCACGCAACGATAACTTTCGCGCCAAACGTTACGTGGCCAAATACACCATCAACCCCGCTATCGCGCACGGCATCAGTGAAGACGTCGGTTCGATTGAAATGGGTAAGCTGGCAGATCTGGTGTTATGGAAACCCGCTTTCTTTGGCGCCAAGCCTTCAATGATTATAAAGGGTGGCATGATCGCAGCGGCTCCGATGGGTGATCCTAACGCCTCTATTCCTACGCCGCAGCCAGTGCACTATCGCAATATGTTTGGTGCCTTTGGTAAAGCACGTGCAAACACCTCTATCAGCTTTGTGTCCAAAGCAGCACTGGAAAATGGTATCAAAGATAAACTCGGCTTAAACAAAATGGTGCGCGCAGTGAAGAACTGCCGCAACGTGAGCAAAGCCGATATGTTATTGAACACATGGCAGCCAACCGTTGAGGTTGATTCACAAACGTATGAAGTGCGCGCTGATGGCGAACTGTTAACGTGCGAGCCAGCAACCGTGTTGCCATTAGCGCAGCGTTACTTTTTGTTTTAAGAGGTGGTCATGATTCGTATAACCGAACTTATTGAACATGCGCATCAATATGACGATCTTTTGGTTCTTCCTTTTGATAAAAGGCAAAAGAGTCGCTTGCGCGCTACTCTCGAATCAGGGGCGGAAGTGGGACTGACATTGCCGCGTGGCACTGTGCTGCGGGGGGGTGATTACCTACGGTCTGAGGATGGACGTTTTATTAAAGTACAGTCTGCCCCGGAATCGACATCAAAGATTACAAGTAACGATCCTTTGTTGCTCATGCGCGTCGCCTATCATTTGGGTAATCGTCATGTTCCTTTAGAAGTACACAGCGATGGTTTGCGTTATCTACATGACCATGTGCTGGATGACATGGTTAAGCAGCTGGGTTTAACAGTGAAGCATGAATGGGCACCGTTTGAGCCAGAACGTGGAGCGTATGGTGGTGGTCACCATCATCACCACTAAACACTATGATTGACCTATCAGCGCTTCGTCTTTGGCAACTGATTAGCCCTGCGCTGCCTGTAGGCGCTTACGCCTATTCGCAAGGGCAAGAACATGCCGTGCATGAAGGTTGGATTTATGATGAAGCAACGGCGCTGCAATGGATAGAAGGCGTTGCTGAAAATTCTATAGCTGTTTTAGATGTGCCGGTTATGTTGCGCCTATACCGTGCATGGCAGAGTGAAGATGATTCCACGCTCATTCAATGGTCGCAATTTTTAACGGCTTCTCGTGAGTCGAAAGAGATCTTGGCCGAAGATCGTCAATTGGGAAAGGCGTTGGCCAAACTGCTGGCTGATCTGGATATTACACAAGCCGAATCATGGCGTTTTCATAAAGATATTAATTACCCCCTCATGTTTGCATTGGCTGGGAACGCTTGGCGAATAGATGTGCAACAACTGTGTGCAGCCTATTTATGGGCGTGGTGTGAAAACCAAGTGGCAGCTGCCATCAAGATCGTGCCGTTGGGCCAGACTGCCGGGCAACGAATTCTATCCGCCTTGATTGCAAAGATCCCTGAATGGGTAGCGCAGGCAAACAGATTGAATGATCACGCCATTGGTGTCGTCTGCCCGGGATTGGCCATCGGCAGCGCCAAACACGAAACACAATATTCAAGATTATTTAGATCCTAAACGGGTTTTAGAGAGAAGAGATATGTCTGCGGATCAAGCGCTAAGAGTTGGAATAGGAGGGCCGGTTGGCTCAGGTAAAACAGCGTTAACCTTAGCGCTGTGTCGTGCCTTGCGTGACAAATATAATATTGCCGTTGTGACTAACGACATCTATACGCAAGAAGATGCGCAGTTCCTGCAACGACATGGTGCATTGGATGAAGATCGTATTATCGGTGTCGAAACCGGTGGGTGCCCACATACGGCTATACGTGAAGATGCTTCAATGAATTTGGCCGCAGTGGATGAGCTGAATCACCGTTTCCCTGGTTTGCAGATTATCTTTGTTGAAAGTGGTGGTGATAACCTTAGTGCAACCTTTAGTCCTGAGCTTTCTGATTTAACTTTATATGTGATTGATGTCAGTGCCGGGGATAAGATCCCGCGCAAAGGTGGCCCCGGTATAACCAAGTCAGATTTGTTAGTGATAAACAAAATAGATCTTGCGCCTATTGTTGGTGCATCGCTTGAGGTGATGGATCGCGATGCTAAAAAAATGCGTGGTGATAAACCATTTATCTTTTCCAATTTAAAAGAAGAGAAAGGTTTACAGGCAATTATTGATTTTATTTTGCACCAAGGAATGGTTAAAGCTGCTTAATAAACCGTTATTAAAAATAGATTATGAAAAAGCCGCGTTAAAAAACGCGGCTTTTTTTGTTTTGTATGAAGCATATGTTTTTAAAAAAATAATTTCGCACCATTAAAGAACAAGTCGTGGTGCATGTGCTTATAAATGTGGCAAAGAAAAAATGAATAACCAATGGTAAAACTGGGTAATTGGGTTAACTGTCTGAAAGTAACTGGTTTTTTAAAGTTGGCACACTCTCTGCTATCTCTAGGCCATGAGCGTTGGACGTAAAGCACCAAAAAAGGTTGTTAAAGCTTCGCGCCATACATTGTTTTTTTGTATGTAATACCTAGGGAGAAAATGTAAATGAAACTATCCAAAAAACTTACTTCTGCTGCTATCGCTTCTGTACTGGCTGTTCCTGCAATGATGGCAACTGCGCCAGCACAAGCTGAGATGAGTGCAAGCTTTGCTGTTAGTAATATGTACCTATGGCGTGGTCAAAACTTAACAATGAGCGGCGCAGCAGCTTCTGGTTCTTTGGACTATAGTCACGACTCTGGTTTTTATGCCGGTGCTTGGACATCGACAGAAACCGATGGTCATGAAACTGATTTGTACTTGGGTTTTGGTGGTGAAGTATCTGGTTTTAGCTATGACCTTTCTTATTGGAAGTACCTGTACCCAGAAGATAAAGATGGTAGCAGCCTGCAAGTAGATCTGGGTGATAACGACGCATCTGAGTTTTCTGTTGGTTTGGGTTATGGTCCTGTTTCATTCACTGCATATCTGGCAGCAGAAAGTGGTTCTGATGATAACAACTACTACACCATCTCAGGTGAAATGGGTAAATTCAGCCTGACATATGGCTTTTGGGATCTAGAAAAAGGTTCAATCGCAAATACTCAGGATGAGTACAGCCATATTCAACTTGGTTACGCCGCAACTGATGAACTTTCATTCGCGGTGAGCATTGCTTCTTCTGATCTGGATGCGAAAACAGATACTTCTGCAGTAGAAGAAGATCCTCTTTTCTCTGTGACCTACTCTAAGAGCTTTGACCTGTAATAGGTATTGCACTTTACAGTCTTTCGTCATGATGGCGAAAGACTGTTCTAAGGGAACTTAACTTAAATAAGAATTGAGGTCAGAGATGAACAAGAGCCGTTTAATTTCTATTGCTTCTGTAGCAGCGCTTACGTTAGGGATGAGCGTGGCGAACGCTGCAGATACGATCAAGGTTGGTGTGTTGCATTCACTGTCAGGGACGATGGCAATTAGTGAAACAACGCTTAAAGATACCATGCTGATGCTCATTGAAGAGCAGAATAAAAAAGGTGGATTGTTAGGTAAGAAGTTAGAGCCGGTTGTTGTTGATCCTGCCTCCAATTGGCCGCTGTTTGCGGAAAAAACACGTGAGTTAATCGAAAAAGAAAAAGTGGATGTCATTTTCGGTTGCTGGACATCAGTATCACGTAAATCTGTATTGCCGGTGATTGAAGAACTCAATGGATTGATGTTCTACCCGGTTCAATACGAAGGTGAAGAGTCTTCAAAAAATGTATTCTACACAGGCGCTGCGCCAAACCAGCAGGCGATTCCAGCTGTAGATTATTTGATGAAAGAGGTCGGTGTTAAGCGCTGGGTGTTGGCGGGTACCGACTACGTTTATCCTCGTACGACAAATAAAATCTTAGAGGCATACCTAAAGGGTAAAGGTGTGGCCGAAAAAGATATCATGATTAACTACACTCCTTTTGGACATTCTGATTGGCAATCGATTGTTGCTGATATCAAGAAGTTTGGTTCAGAAGGTAAAAAGACAGCCGTTGTCTCTACTATCAATGGTGATGCAAACGTTCCATTCTATAAAGAGTTAGGTAACCAGGGCTTGTCAGCGGAAGACATTCCTGTGGTTGCATTTTCGGTAGGTGAAGAGGAGTTGTCTGGTATCGATACTGGTCCTCTGGTTGGTCACCTGGCTGCATGGAACTATTTCATGAGTGTTGAGAATGATGCGAATGATTCGTTCATCAAATCCTGGCACAGTTTCATTAAAGATAAAAAACGCGTCACCAATGATCCAATGGAAGCGCATTACATCGGTTTTAACATGTGGGCTAAAGCGGTTGAGAAAGCAGGTACTACCGATACCGATAAAGTGTCTGATGCCATCATTGGTGTAGAAGTACCTAATCTGACCGGTGGCACTTCTAAGATGCTGGCTAACCATCACATTACTAAGCCTGTATTGATTGGTGAAATTCAGGACGATGGTCAATTTGAAGTGGTTTGGGAAACAGAAGGATTAGTTCCTGGTGATGCATGGTCTGACTTCTTGCCTGGCAGCAAAGACATCTCTGCGGACTGGGTGGCATTGAACTGCGGTAACTACAACACAAAAACCAAAAAGTGTTCTGGTCAAAACTATTAACTCCCCTCCCTAAGGATCTTTTGTCTCCTAGGTAACTAGACAAAAGTAGTTTTGAGCTGAGTTGGGGCGGGTCGTGTGGACCCCGCCCCACTTTTTAAAGATCTTTCGTGTCTGAAACGGGATGTTTTATGAGAGAGCTACCCCGGTATATCTTATCGCTGATTTCGCTGTCATTTTTATCGGTATTTTC
>JBNKYV010000032.1:0-11674 GCA_050301075.1 Gammaproteobacteria bacterium | reverse complement strand
GATGGCAAATAGGTTTGCACCTGATCCAGGCGAAAATCGTTATGTTTCAACCACAGCGCCAGATTGAGCATGTCCTCATCGCTACTACCAGGATGCGCAGCGATGAAGTAAGGAATCAGGTACTGCTCCTTGCCCGCCTCTTTGGAGTATTTTTCAAACATCTCCTTAAAGCGGTCATAAGCACCAATACCCGGTTTCATCATATGATTGAGCGGACCTTCTTCGGTATGCTCCGGCGCGATTTTCAAATATCCGCCGACGTGATGGGTCACCAGCTCTTTCACATACTCCGGTGAACGCACAGCCAGATCGTAACGCAGGCCGGAGGCAATAAAGACTTTTTTGATGCCCGGCAGCGTGCGCGCCTTACGGTAGAGGCTAACCAGCGGTCCATGATCGGTAATCAGATTCGAGCAGATATCAGGAAACACGCAGGACAAACGGCGGCATGACGCCTCAATCTTTTCTGACTTACAGTGAAGGCGATACATGTTGGCCGTTGGCCCGCCCAAATCAGAGATATGACCGGTAAAACCGGGCACCTGATCACGAATGACCTCGATCTCATTGAGAATCGATTTTTCCGAACGGTTTTGGATAATTCGCCCCTCGTGCTCAGTAATCGAGCAGAAGGTACAACCTCCAAAACAGCCACGCATGATGTTGATAGAGAAACGGATCATCTCATACGCGGGAATACGCGCGCCGTTATAGGACGGATGTGGCTGACGGGTATACGGCAGCTCGAACACGGCATCCAGCTCTTTCGTCGTCAAAGGAATGGGCGGCGGATTGATCCATACATCACGGCTACCGTGTCGCTGCACCAGCGCGCGGGCATTGCCGGGATTGGTCTCGAGATGCATCACACGCGAGGCATGGGCGTAGAGAACAGGATCAGCCTTCACATCCTCATACGAGGGCATACGAATAACAGCCTTGGAGCGGTCCATCGCTTTGGGGCGCTGATGGAACTGCACAATCTTGTGGCCGCCACTCTCCTGCTCGCTTTTGGTCTCGCAGGCCTTGGTTTGCGTTTCATCCTCATAAGGACTTTTGTGGGGCGCTACCTCACCTGGCTCATCCACGGTACTGGAGTCGATTTCAGTCCACTCATCATCAATCTCGTTGCACATGAATGAGGTGCCCCGAATATCGCGGATGTCGCTGATCGATTCCCCAGCCGAGAGGCGGTGAGCAATTTCAACAATTTGACGTTCGGCATTACCGTAAACCAGCAGATCCGTCTTTGAATCCGGCAGGATGGAGCGACGTACCTTGTCTGACCAGTAGTCATAATGGGCAATTCGGCGCAGGCTGGCCTCAATACCGCCAATCACAATCGGCACACCTTTGAAGGCTTCCCGACAGCGCTGCGCATAGACCACCACGGAATGGTCGGGGCGTTTACCGCCGATGGCATCTGGTGAATAGGCGTCATCAGAACGAATCTTGCGGTCAGCTGTATAACGGTTGACCATCGAGTCCATGTTGCCCGCAGTCACACCAAAGAAAAGATTGGGTTTGCCCAGGGCCTGAAAAGCCTCTGCGCTACGCCAGTCTGGCTGAGAGATGATTCCCACCCGGAAGCCTTGGGCCTCGAGCAAACGCCCAACCAGCGCCATACCAAAGCTCGGGTGGTCAACGTAGGCATCGCCAGTGACCAGAATCACATCACAACTATCCCAGCCCAACGCATCCATCTCTTCGCGAGACATGGGCAATACCGGCGCGACACCGAAGCGCTTGGCCCAATATTGACGGTAGGAAAAGATGTTGGGGGCAGACTGCATGAGCGGAAAAACCTAAAAAGAGTAAGTCTAACAGACCTTAAGAATCAGTTTCGGAATACATACCCGAAAGCTGGGGAACAAAAACATACTAATATTGTAAGTTATTACGGAATATACGTCGAGATTGCTCTCACAATCACTTGGGCGGGACTACAGTTGGGCGCTGTCCTGTGAATCACCGGGCTCTGCGTACTTTTGCTTAATTTCGATTAATTCCGTCAGCCTGTTCAAACAGATATCGACCAAATCGGGGTCGAAATGCTTACCCTTCTCATCACGTATCAAATTTACCGCCTTATCGATTGGCCATGCTTCTTTGTAGGGGCGCTTTGAGGTCAGCGCATCAAACACGTCCGCCAAAGCGGTTACGCGCCCAACCAATGGAATATCATCCCCTACCAAACCATTTGGATAGCCGCTGCCATCCCATTTTTCGTGATGGGTAAGCGCAATATCGTGCGCCATGCGCATTAAATCCGAATCATCACCCGCCAGAATACGTGCGCCAATATTGACGTGCGTTTTCATAATTTCCCACTCATCGGGTTCAAACTTACCCGGTTTGAGCAATATCGAATCAGGAATGCCGATTTTGCCTATATCATGCATGGGGGCTGCGTTTAACAGCAGCTCGCAATCTTCCTCATTCATGCCCGCACCTCTTGCAAGCACAACGGACATATTGCTCATGCGAATGATGTGTAAACCGGTTTCATTATCGCGATATTCAGCGGCCATCCCCAAACGCCGCACAACCTGCAAACGCGTTCGTTGCAGTTCGTAGGTACGTTCACGCACCTTCTCTTCCAACAGCTCGTTTTGATTGCACATATAACGGTGTGCCATTTGCGCTTCAAGCAAGTTACGCACGCGTGAAAGCAGCTCATCGCCGTCAAAGGGTTTTGTTACATAATCACGTGCTCCACTATCCAGCGCACGCTGACGGAAACTTTGCATATGCTGAGCAGTTAGAATCAAAATAGGTGGTGGTGTATCGTTGGTAAAAGCATTCAACTGATCCATCACGCCAAAACCATCCAGAATCGGCATGTTGATATCGAGAAGGATTAGATCAAAGTCATGCTCTTGTTGCAGCGGCACAACATCTACCGGCTGTGAGGTAAACGTCACATTACGATAGCCTTTGGTCGCGAGAATCTTCTCGACCAAACGCAAGTTAATTGGTTCATCGTCAACCACTAATATCCTGGCGTCCAGGATGTTTGCGACTAACTCTGTTCTGGCTATATTCATCGCCCTTCTGCTAATTCAAGCTCAATCCAAAAAACAGATCCATCACCCGGCTTACTTTCCACGCCAATATTGCCCCCCATCAAGGAGACCAGTTGCCGGACCAAAACCAAACCAAGTCCAATACCGTTAACATTATTCACAATATCTTGTCTTTCGAAGGGCACAAACAAACGACTAATCTGCTCTTCAGTCAAACCCTTCCCTTGATCAATCACTGAAATGCGCGCAAAGCCGTTAGACATGTCTTGCGCCATAACCGTAACCAAACCTTCCTCTCGATTATATTTAACGGCATTAGACAGCAAATTCAATAACACCTGCTTTAACTTTTCCGAATCACCTTTTACACAATACCGTTGTTCACTTGCAGCGTTGATCAACGCAATGTTGCGTTCAACTGCATCAGCCTTAATATTCAAAAATACATCTTCTATCAGTGTGGCAATATCGATTTCTTCGTTTTCGAGCAGAATATTACCTGACTCAATACGCGAAACTTCTAAAACATCATTAATCATATTAAGCAAATGATTGCCAGCTTTCAAAATCTCCTGAATATTTTCTTGCTGCTCGTGATTAAATTCGTCCGAATCCAACTCTAGTACTTGAGCAAAACCTAAAATAGCATTCATCGGCGTTCTTAATTCGTGACTCATTTGAGACAAGAACTTTGTCTTGGCGCTATTAGCGCTTTCAGCCTCAACTACTTTTTCTCTTAACTTCGCATGAGTCGCTTCGAGCGCATCCAACATGTGATTAAAACTACGCGCCAGCTGGCCAACCTCTTCAACACTTGCAGGCTCCACGCGCTGATCAAGCGCGCCTTTTGCAATCGCCGCCGCAGTCACAGTCAGTTGCTTAATGGGCCTAGCAACGGTATTTGCAACAACATAGGCCAGCACCAGACCAATAAAAAACAGTACCACCAGCAAAAGGTAGATAAGCCGTTGCATATCCTGCACATTGGAAAAGGCCTCATTAGACTGCTTGCTAACAACGATTCCCCAAGACAATACGGGCAGATAACGCCAAGCTGCCAAAATAGATTCACCCTTAAGGTTAATCCCCATACCGTGTCCATTCTGTTGAGATAAAGCTTTCCTTAAAGATTCTTCAACCCCATCGCTTTCACTAGCACTATCACTAATCAGAACGCTGCTATGAAAACTCAATGGATCGATAATACGCACGCCATTAAGTTCTCTTTCGCCAATCAATACTTCTCCCGTTCTCCCCAACCCAACATTGTCAGCAACCACAGCAAACACCGCTTCAATATCAATTTGCAACGCCAGCGCACCAATCAGTTTTTGGTTCTCAAAAACTGGAATAGATAAAAATGCTGCAGCTTCATCTGATGGTGGATAATAATCAAAACTGGAGACACTCTCCCCTTTCCCGCTTAATGCATCTCTTGCTACCTTTCCTAATCCTGTGGCCGCATAAGGCCCGTTTAATATATTGGTTGCATAATCATCTTCATGCACCACGGTATAAACGATATCGCCTTCTGTAGAGATTAAAAACAGATCATAATAGCCATACGCCAGGAAGTTACGTGTTAATTCATCAATTAGACTAGAGGCTTGCAAATATCCGTCAGACTCAATACCGTGCTTATAGTATTCAGAACCAACATTTTTCATCGCACGTTGAATATATGGGTGCTCTGCCAGCACCTCGATATCTGACATACGCTCCTTGATATAGGTATCAATTTGAGTGATTTTTTTATCAGCGAGATGAGTGATATGCAAAAACTCACTCTCCTCCACCTGATGCTGATGAACTGTCAACAAGACTTCAGAAAGGATAAACAATGGCAAAATGGACATTACGACCAATGCCACAGCAACACGAAAAGAGATCGTGTGCCTAATCATGTGATAACTCCGTGCAACAACACAAACCGATTAGATAAAATTGAGATAAATAACAGCACAAATACAACAAACCAACTTCACCTGCTATAAGAAATTCTCTTTGAAAACAGCTACCCATGAAGCCATTTTTCTACTGTCTTCAGCAGAGACTTCACATCAATTGGTTTGGTAACGTAATCATTAAATCCTGCTTCTTTAGCCTTTTGTATATCCTCAGGCATGGCATTGGCACTCACAGCAATGACCGGTGTATTTTTGGTAATTTCATTTTCACGCAGCCGTTCAAGCACAGCAAAGCCATCTATCCCGGGTAAATTGATATCCAGTAGCACTAAATCTGGATTGTTTTCAAAAGCCATCTCTAATCCCTTGTAGGGCTCTTCTGCGCCCCATAAGTGCATATCACTTCGTCGCCCAAGCAACTGTGTTACCAATCTTAAATTGGCTGGATTATCTTCTATATACAAAACCGTATAATCATGCATGGAAGAGGAAAGAATATATTCAGGCTCCGCGCTACGCGTTAATTCTTTTTTGCTGCTGACGACTTCAGATTTTTGGGTGGAATCAAGCGGTATAGTGAACCAAAAGGTCGACCCCACACCCGGCGTACTTTCAACACCAATATGCCCCCCCATGATTTCAACCATATGTTTGGTAATCACCAAACCAATACCAGTGCCTTCAATATCTTTATGCTCAGCTCCCAAACGATCGAATGCGATGAATAGATGCTCTTTCTGCTCGTTATTAAGGCCTTTACCGGAGTCTGTCACACTGATGCGTATCTGCTCATCATCAACCTTTTCACAAGATAAGATCAACTTGCCATTTTCACTATTATATTTAATTGCGTTACTTAATAAATTGAGCATTATCTGCTTGAGACGCAGGTTATCTGCACGCACCACCTCCTCTATCTCAGAGATCTGCTCGGCATCAATGATTTCTCCAAAGGCTTGAATGACGATTTCTATTCCGCGCTCATGTGCTTGGGGAGCAATTAAGATCAGCGATTCATACAACACGCTGTCCAATGGAACGGGTTCAATTGAAAGCTCCATTCTTCCCGCTTCGATACGCGAAAGATCTAATACTTCGTTTATCAGATCCAACAGATGTTTGGCTGCTTTGTTTATTTGAAAAACATTCTCCTGCTGTGATTCAGATAGAGGATGCCCCTGCTCCATATTGATCAACTGGGCAAACCCAATAATCGCGTTCATAGGTGTGCGCAATTCGTGACTCATGCGTGAGAGAAATTGAGATTTGGCCAGGTTAGCCTGTTCGGCCTCTTCTTTTGCGTTAAGAATATCTTCTTCCGCCTGTTTGCGCGCATCGATATTTTGCACCACACCTAACATATGCGTTGCGGTTCCATCACGTGAACGAATTACATCGCCATTCTCTAACACCCAATGAACAGAGCCATCAGGCCAAACTACGCGATGCTCGATGTTATATTCAGCATTACCCTCTACACACTGAGTAACTGCATTGACAACCATGTCACGATCATCCGGATGCACTGCCGCTAGGAAGTTCTCGTAAGTTGTTTCCGGTACATCCTGTTCGTACCCAAATAATGGTCCTATACGATCAGACCAATACAAATCACCCGTTAGAATATTCCAATCCCAGGTGCCGATATTGGCAAACTCTTGACTGCGTTTTAAGCGCATCTCACTTTGGCGCAATGCCGTAATATCCGTACGTACGGAGACGTACTTATAAGGTTTACCTTTATCATCCAGGAAAGGAACGATGGTTGAATCAACCCAGTACTCCTGACCATCTTTACTACGATTACACAGAATGCCCTGCCAAACCTTACCCGATGATATGGTCTTCCACAGATCCTCATATATGGAATCAGGATGGACACCTGACTTGAGTATGCGATGTGTTTGACCAATTAATTCATCTCGCGTGTATCCACTCACCTGGCAAAAGCGATCATTGGCGCTAGTAATACGGCCCGCAATATCAGCTGAACTTACAATAGCGTGTACATCCAAAGTCGCTAGCTGGAATCTGTTTTCCCGTAATACTGACTTCAATTCGTCATTTAACGAACGTACACGCCTGGCCCGCTTGGCCCTTGCCTTAACCGCAGCCAATAAACGACGTGCATCAAACGGTTTAGTAAGGTATTCGTCTCCCCCATAACTCAGCGCTGCCAGTCGTTGGTCGGGATCGGACTCTGAAGATAGAAACATAATTGGAATATTGTCCCAACGTTCGTCCTGGCGAATGATATTTGCCAAGTCTGTACCCGAACACTCAGGCATATAAACGTCTAGTACAATCACGTCAGGACTGAAGCTTTCGATAGCCTCAAGCGTACACATAGGGTCGTTCACCACCTCTACCGACAGGTTCGCGTTGCCTAGAATGGTGCGGTAATACTCCAGCAAGGTGTCATCATCATCAATGATCAACACTCGATAGGGGTCTGAAAGCAGTTGAGCTTTTAGTGTGTGAAGCGTTCTCACCAAACTATCAACATCCAAGGGCTTGGCAAAAAAGCGCGTTGCGTCTACTTTCGCGGCGGCTAAACGGGTATGAATATCATCACGTGTTGAACAAAACAGCACAGGAGGAAGGCGATCGTATTGTGTTCGCAAATTTGCAATTGCATCAATCCCGGCGGTATCCCCTTCAGGAAATACCACATCCATGACAATCGCTGCGGGAATATCCTCTTTAAATGCCGCGATAAAATCATCCACTCGAACAAAGTGCCGTACGCGATACCCGTTACGCTCGATTTGATCTACCAGAACTTTTCCCTGAGCAACATCATCCTCAACCAGATAGACTAACGCCTTATCTGTCACTTGGCTGGCCAAACTATCGGCCCCAGCATGTAGATCATCAGGCACCCAAGCCGCCGCATATTCACCCAGCAAGTGAACTAATTTTGTCATTCGGTTCTGTATACTCTCAGAAACAAATACTGAGTGGGAACTTGCTTCTGCCACAACGATTTCTAATTCGCGGGCGGCTTGGCACACTTGCCGAGCACCAAAAGTACCGGCTGAGCCAGACAGGCTATGTATCAAACGATAAAGTTCGGAATATTGGGCAAATAAGGATTCATCCTCTGCCATCTTGCAGCAAAGGTTCGAAATCTCTTCAATTTTAGCTGGCAATGCTTGTTTATATGCTAGCTGTAACGCCTTCAGTTTTTCTGCAGCTTCGGGCGATTGGGATGTCACCATTGAGGTTATCCTTGTTTAAGAACTCTCCCTGCAAGTAAGACATATCGAACAGCACGCCGCGCTAAATAACGCCTCTTACTCAACAACTATATATGAAGAATTCCCCGAGAACCCATGCGTCTCCCATGTTTAATCGACACACTTGAGAAAGACTTAAACCCGTTAAAATGCAAATACCGGCTCGAGGCTCAGGCAAACCCTTCACCCCTGTTTATGCGGTGGTAACTAAAGGCCATCGTAATCCCCCTGGCAACCATAAAAACCATCAATGCCGCCCAAAGCCCGTGATTTCCCCACGGTTGCAGCACGTACCAGGCTGGCAGAAAAAAGATCACCGTTGAAACGAGCATTGTGTTGCGCATCTCTGCCGAACGCGTTGCACCCACAAAAACACCGTCGTACAGATAGCTCCATACCGAAAGCAGCGGCGCAGCAACCAGCCACGGCAGGTAAAGCATGGAGGTTTGCCGTACCGCCTCAATATCAGTTAATCCTTGAATAATTAACGAGCCAAATAACCCGTAAATCAGTACAAACAATGCTGCAACCACTGCGGACCACACCCCAGCCGTGTAAACAGCGCGTTTAAATGCCAGCCTATCTCGCTGGCCAATCGCTTTACCGACCATTGCTTCTGCCGCATGAGCAAAACCATCCAGACCATACGCCATAAATGTCTGAAAATTCATTAACACCGCGTTTGCCGCTAACACTACATCGCCATATTTGGCACCTTGTGCCGTAAAAAACGCAAAGCTGAAGATCAAACAGAGCGTGCGTATGAAAATATTGTGGTTGAGCACCACCATCTGGCGCATTTTGCGACGATCAAACAGTGATTGAAGCTGCCAAACACCCTCATACCGCGACAACTGATGCTTAAGCAGTACCACACCAACAACAGCACCTATGTACTCGGCAATTACAGACGCCAAAGCGACACCTGCCACATCCATGTTCAATCCCCAGACAAACCAGAGATCAAGAATGATATTGCTCGTATTTACTACCAACAGCAGATATAGGGGGCCGCGCGCATTCTGCATTCCTAGAAAGCAGCCAATCAGCACATAGTTGATGAGTGTTGCAGGCGCACTCCATATTCGAATATCAAAATAAACTGAAGCATAAAACTCTACCTGCTCACTTGCCTCCAGCACCCACCACGAAAAACGCTCTATTGCTCCTTGCAGTAGCAACAAAAGCACAGAGATTGTGATAGCCATCACACTTGCGCGAGCGAGTATCGAACGAACGTCGCTATGATTATCAGCACCATGTGCTTGGGCGACGAGCCCTGTCGTTCCCATGCGCAGAAAACCAAATCCCCAGTAAATAAAGGAAAAAATAAGCGCACCAATCGCAACAGCGCCTAGATAATAGGGCTCACTCATGTGCCCCATTACAGCCGTGTCGACCAAACCTAACAATGGGATAGATAAATTCGATAAAATCATTGGCCCAGCGAGTCGCCAGGTTTCGATATGTGTTGGACGGTGAGTAAACAAAACAGACAAACACCTAAAGTTTATATTGGGCCGAGCGATTATACCTTTATATAGTGAGAGATCTGTGAGACAACACACTTCCCCAGGGAAGGAGAGCGTGAATGATATTTAGAACCACACTGAACAAGCTTGCTACTCCCCTGCTACTGGTAGGGGTTATTGCCACACTAAGTGCCTGTGCAGGGCCGCAAGTCACCATGTTTCGTAGTACCCCCGAACATACGGGCGTTTATGAAACCAAAGGGCTCAAAGAGCTTAAACAGCTGAAATGGAAATTCGCGACGGAAGGCGCCGTCAATTCAACGCCTGTTGTCACAGATGATACTGTCTACTTTGGCAGTAATGACAATCATGTTTACGCAGCTGACTTCAACACCGGCCAACGCAAATGGAAATTCCGAACCGGCGGTAAAGTCGCTGCCTCCCCTATTTTGGTAGATAAGACGGTTTACATCGGTAGTGAAGATGGCGCGCTGTACGCGATCAACGCTGAAACAGGTACAGAACTGTGGCGCTTTAGTACCAAGGGGGCCATTTATACTGCACCTGTTTATGCAAACAACATTCTTTACGTTGCCAGCACGGATCACTATCTCTATGCCGTCAATGCAGACACAGGGTTGGAAGCATGGCGTTTTAAAACCGGCGGCCCGATCTACTCTTCGCCCGCATTTGTTGATGGCATGATCTTTTTTGGCAGCCACGACAACTACGTGTATTCGGTGCGATCAAATACCGGACAAGAGCAGTGGCGCTTTAAAACCAAAGGCTCTGTTTACTCATCTCCAGCCATTGCAGACAACGTGTTGTACATAGGCAGTGAAGATACCAATCTTTACGCCATCAATCTTAAAACTGGCCAAGAGAACTGGAAAGTGTCTGCCCGCGCTGCGATCTCCTCTTCGCCAGCGGTTAGCGATGGCCGTGTCTATGCAGGGAGTCAGGATGGCCGTTTGTACTGCATCGACATCAATAATCATCAAACCACCTGGAAATACAGAACGCGCGACTGGGTCAGCAGCTCACCGGCAATTGCCGAAGGCGTGGTGTACTTTGCGAGCTACGATGAACGCGTATACGCAGCAGATGCCGTATCAGGCAAACGCCTGTGGGAGTTTAAAACAGATGGCCGCGTCTATTCATCGCCTGTTGTACACAATGGCGTAGTGCTGTTTGGCAGCTTTGATGGATACCTGTACGCTGTAGAATAGAAAAGCGATTAACAACTCAAACCAAAGCCACCTCTACAAAGGTGGCTTTTTTATTTATATAGCGTTTTAAGATGAGCCATAGCTTCATTAATGGCCTGAAGCTTAGCGGTATCACCATTGCGGTCGGGATGGTGCTTCATCACCAGTTTGCGATACCGTGCCTGAATCTCCTCAAAACTGACCTCTTCTTCCAGCTCCAACACCTGCAAGGCCCAACTGCGATTATCGTAGGCCACGTAACGTTGCCAAAAGCTGTTAAGCAAGGCATCTACATCCTCAGCTGTCGTCTCTTTTAAATGACTCAGATCGAGATAATAGTCTCGGAGTGGATCATGCCTGGCGGGAAAGCACCTATCGCTCTCGACAACAGGCACTAATTTTATTTTGAGGCAGTGAATTTCAATATCGGATATTACATCGCTCAATAAACGATCACGCAGGCGATACAAACAATGGAACAGCAAAAAATGGTTTTGAAACAAGCTTAGCTCTGACTCAAATATTGCGTCATCAAAACCTGAATCTCGCTGTTCCTTTAATTCATCAAACAGCGCATATTCATTTAAGCCCTCAGGGTACTTATTGAGTATTCCATGCAACAGCTCTTCCAATATGTAGAGATGAGACTCCTGCATGGGGGCAACTAGCTAAGACTTCTTCTCGCCGGCATGTTCGTGTTCATGCTCGTGATCATGTGTATGAGGATGATCATGGCTGTGGTCATGGTCATGATGATGCCCGTGATCGTGGCTATGATCGTGCCCATGATGATGGTGGTGATGTCCGTGATCATGCGAATGG
>JBNKYV010000031.1:0-4611 GCA_050301075.1 Gammaproteobacteria bacterium | reverse complement strand
ATACTAGACGCAAAGCTACCTTGTACGCAAATACCAAGCAATTTAATCAAGTTTATCTGATTTGCAAAAAAGGGGGAGCCTTACCAATGAACGCAATTCTGGATTCGAAAGAGATGGCCTTTTACGAAGGCATTCAACACTTCGCTGAGGCCTGGCCTGAGTTTGATAAATACGGCACACAGGCCGTCATCAAAGAGGGCGAAAAAGCGATTGCAGACAGCAGCGATAAAGCCGCCGCCTACCAGAACCTGCTGATGGCCGATGCACTGCGCTACCTTACCCTACAGGTGTGTGGCTCGAAAGGCTCCGGCCATCCCGGTGGTTTTGCCAGCTCGGCAGATGCCTACGCGGCACTGGTGATGCTCGGCCACACCAACATCGTGACCGAGGTAGGCCACCACGCCCCCGGTTTTTACAGCGCCATGTTTCTCGATCAGTCGCTGGAAGAGATGGGCATCTACACCGTCAATGACATGATGGCCCGCTTCCGTGAGCGCGAAGGTCTGTTGGGCCACTTGTCCGGTGCCATCCCTGGTCTGCTCGCACCAGCTGGCCCATTGGGCCAAGGCCAACACTTTGCCATGGCGGGTGCGTTGCTGCACCGCGACACCCTGTTCCCATTCACCTTGGGTGACGGCGGCATGGGCGAACCCTACATTCTTTCGTCGATGATGCATTTTAATACCGCCTACCCAGATGCCACCAACTTCCTGCCGGTACTGGTGTGGAACGGCTACAGCCAGGAGCATCACTCCATGGTATCGCGTATGAGCAATGAAGAGATGATCGACTACTGGAAAGGTCATGGCTTCAAAGAGATCATATTGATCGATGCCAAAGAGTTTGACGACGCCAACCAGGACGGTGCCTATGTAGACAGCAGCCGTTTCTCTTTTGAAAGACGCGTTCAATTCAGCCAAGCGGTTCTGGAAGGCATGGATAAAGCGGCCAAATCTGCCATGAGCGGCACACTTACCTGTTTCATCATCAAACAGCTAAAAGGCACTGGCGTGCATGCGGTAGGTTCAAAATCACATAACCTCTACCCGGCGGATACGCTGGATGCAGAACACATCGTTGATGGTCTGAAACGTCGTGCGATTAGCGAAGAGTCTTGGGAATTGGTCCGTACCAACTTCGTACGCGCCGGTGGTGGCCCTGCGGCAAAAACCGTTGTTACAGAGTTTGAACTGGATCTGCCAGAGCTGGGCGAACTGCCATTCACCGAGTACAGCAAAGATGATAAAGCCGTACCATCAACTGCAATGGGCGCACTGGTCGGTGCTGTAGGTAAAGCCGATCCACGCTACGTAGTCACCAATGCAGACGGTAACGAAGCCTCCGGCATGAAGAACATCAACGATGCTTTGAAGATTCGTCACCCAACCGTAGACCCACTCTATAATCAGGAGCCTAACGGCCAGGTGTATGAACCCTTGAATGAAGATGCCTGTGCTGGTTTGGCCGGTGGTCTGGCACTATTTGGTTCACGTGCCTTGTGGTTGTCATACGAAAGCTTTGCCATTAACGGTTGGCCGATTGTACAAACCGTCGGCCAGGCCATGGCAGAATTACGCCGAAAAACACCGTCACTGGTCACCATGTTTACAGCCGGTGCCCTAGAACAAGGCCGTAACGGGTGGACGCATCAACGCCCAGAGATCGAAAACTACTTTGCAGCGCAGATGCGCAACGGTAACGCCTATCCACTGTTCCCTTGCGATGCCAACGCCATGCAGGTTGCGTTCGAATACGCCACGAATAGCTGCAACAAAATCATGACGATCATTGCATCAAAGAGCCCACTGCCGATTTACATGTCACTGGATGAAGCTCGTACAGCCATTAAAGAAGGCGCGGCAACGATTTATGAAAGCGAAAGCGGTGACAAAGGCACCGTGGTATTCGCAGTGACTGGCGACATGATCTTCCTGCCTGTGTTTGAAGCGAAAGACAAACTGGAAGCAGACGGCTACAAGGTACGCATTGTTGCTGTCGTTAACCCACGCCAACTTTACCGTCCAAGCGATGTTGCCTGGAACACTGTATCTCAAGGTGAAGCAGAGTTTATGTCAGACGAACAGTTCAACACCTTGTTCGATGGTGATGTGTTGCTGGCAGTCAGTGGTGGCCCAAGCGCATCACTGGAACCAGTGATGCTGCGCACCCGCGCACCTAAACGGGATGTGATCTGCTGGAAACGTGGTGAAACCACTGCCACTCCAGGTGAGCTGATGGGATTCAACGGCATTACTGCTGAAATCATGTGCGAGCGTGTTAATGCGCTGAATACATAACCTGTAGTCCACACGTAGGAGCCTGCCCTGCAGACGAATCAATGGGGGGATAAAAACCACGATTCGCCTGCTTGGCAAACTCCTACAGCTCGCTTATACACATAATAAAGAGAGAGAACTATATGGCCTCAACCAAGATCATCGTACTGGACGACGACCCCACCGGCTCACAAACCGTACACAGCTGCCTGCTGTTAACACGGTGGGACAACGCAAGCCTGCGCGAAGCGTTGCTGGATGATGCGCCACTGTTTTTCGTGTTAACCAACACCCGCGGTATGGATGCAACGCGCGCAACAGAACTGACGCGTGACGTATGCACCAACCTCAAACAGGTACTGGAAGAACTAAAAGCAGAAGGCAACGAAATCAATCCCATTATCGTCAGCCGTTCAGACTCAACCCTGCGCGGTCACTACCCAGTTGAGACCGATGTAATCACCGAAACGTTGGGGCCGTTTGATGCACACTTTTTAGTGCCCGCTTTTTTTGAAGGCGGCCGCATCACCCGCAACGCAACTCACTATCTCGTGGTAGATGGTAAAGATGTACCTGTACATGAAACCGAGTTCGCCAAAGACTCCGTGTTTGGTTTTAGCACTGCCTACCTACCCGACTATGTGGCAGAAAAAACCAACGGCCGTATCTCAGCCAACCAAGTAGAAGTCTTTTTGCTCAATGAAGTGCGTGGCCACTGTTTAGAGCGCCTGCAATCACTCACCAATAATGTTTGCTGTACCGTTGATTGTGAAACACAGGATGACCTGAACAACTTTGCCGATCAGCTCAGCGCGGCTGCACGCAATGGCAAACGCTTTTTGTTTCGCAGCGGAGCAAGCCTATTAACCGCATTAGCACAACTGCCGAAACAACCCGTACCAGCAGAATCCATGGCTGAATACGTACGCGACAGTATGCCCGGCGCAATCATCGTTGGCTCCCACGTGCAAAAAACCACACGCCAATTAAACGTACTGCTTAAGCAACACGGCATTCGCGGATTGGAAGTGGACGTCAATCGCATTAAAGAAGACAGCACCACCTTATTGCAAGATATCGTCACGCAAATCGATTGCGCTTTTGCAGAGGGTTTAACACCTGTTATCTACACCAGCCGTACAGAGCTCACTTTTGAAGATCAGGCTACGCGTCTTGCCTTTGGCGAACAGGTATCGGAATTTTTAATGGACATGGTGCGCTCTTTACCGCGCAACCTTGGCTTTCTCATCAGTAAAGGCGGCATCACCTCTAATGACGTGTTAAGTAGCGGCTTGGCGCTTAGAGCTTCGCGCGTTGTAGGCCAGATATTGCCCGGCTGTTCAGTGGTGCGCTGCCCAGAGGATCATCCACGCTACCCTAACCTGCCGGTTGTTATCTTTCCCGGTAATGTGGGCGATGATGATGCAGTGGCAACGGCTTACACGCGTTTAACGCAAAGGGAACTGCTGAAAGCAACCGCGTAACATTAATCAAACCTCATTTAGCAACGACGCTAAAACGTAAAAAGAAGAATCCAACTATGCAAACGGATTTAGTTGATTCCATCAAAGAGACCGAGCTAGGCAAAGAGGCCGATGCCATTCTGCGCAATTGCGTGCATTGTGGTTTTTGCACAGCCACTTGCCCCACCTATCAGCAATTGGGCGATGAAAAAGATAGCCCGCGTGGCCGCATCTATCTCATCAAACAGATGCTGGAAGGTAAAGAGGTGACAGAGAAAACCCAAACTCACCTCGATCGTTGCTTAACCTGTCGCTCCTGCGAAACTACCTGCCCTTCCGGTGTGCAATACGGCAAGTTGGTGGAGATTGGTCGTAGCTATATCAATCAACACGTGCCACGCCCCTTAAAACAGCGCATGATGCGCAAAGCATTGCGTACAGTGATTCCACACACGGCACGCCTTAAACCGCTCGTCACTGTCGGCCAACTGTTAAAACCCATTCTGCCCGCCACCATCAAACACAAAATTCCCGCCAAACAAAAACACATCATCAAATGGCCACAAAGCCAACACAAACGCGAGATGCTGGTACTGGGAGGTTGCGCACAAACGGTATTCAAACCCGGCACCAATAACGCTGCAGCGGTGATTCTCGATAAATTAGGCATACGCTTAATCAATGCACCTAAAGCCGGCTGCTGTGGTGCTGTCAGCTATCACTTAACAGAACATGATGAAGGAAAAGCATTTATGCGTAACAACATAGATGCATGGTGGCCCTATATAAAATCCGGCTGCGAGGCAATCATCATCAGCGCCAGTGGTTGTGGGGCCATGGTAAAAGAGTATGGTGATATCTTAAAAAATGAT
>JBNKYV010000030.1:0-3847 GCA_050301075.1 Gammaproteobacteria bacterium | reverse complement strand
CGAAATCGATTGCGAATTGGCAGGTGACGATGCGCAGGAGATCTGGGTCTGTAAAGATAACTTCATGCCTTACGAAGATGCCGGTGAAGCGACTGTCAGCTTCAACGATATGTGGGGCAAGGAGCCCGTCTCTGATCCTTTCCACTATCAAGAGTGGGATTATCAGGTGCAGTTACATCGCCCTGATTGGGCAACGGTTTATGAGCGTCGTCAGCCTAAGGCTGATCCAGAGATTATTGATAATATTTTGATCGAGCATAAACCGATCACGCATCGTATCAAGCAGATTATCGATATGCTGCAGCCGGAAGGTGTGCAACGTGTACGTGGCATGGAAGATGGTGATGAGATCGATATCAATGCCGCGATTGATGCCATGATCTCGATTCGTATGGGCGAGCAGCCTAATCCGCGTATTACCATGCGTAATGTACTTAATACTCGTGATTTAAGTGTGGTGGTGTTGCTGGACTTGTCTGAGTCGACCAATGAGAAGATGAATGGCTCAGAGAAGACGGTATTGGAATTGACGCGAGAAGCCGCAACATTGGTGGCAACGGCAATCAATGGTGTGGGCGACCCATTTGCGATTCACGGCTTTGCCTCTGATGGTCGTCACGATGTTCAGTACTATCGCTTCAAAGACTTTAAAGAGGCTTTGGACGATGAAGTGAAGTCTCGATTGGCTGGTATGAAAGGTGGTTTGTCGACCCGCATGGGTGCAGCAATGCGTCATGCTAGTAAACACTTGCTCAATACCCCAGAGCGTAAGAAATTGCTGTTGATCGTAACGGATGGAGAGCCGGCAGATATTGATGAACGCGATCCACAACACTTGCGCATGGATACCAAGAAAGCTGTAGAAGAGTTGGCCTCGAAAGGGATTATGAGTTACTGCTTGACCCTGGATCCCGATGCGGATGCCTATGTGAAGCGAATCTTTGGTGCGAATAACTATACCGTTATCGATCATGTGGATCGTTTGCCAGAGAAGCTGCCAACACTGTTTGCGAGTTTGACTGCGTAATCAGTTGGAAAACCAACCGGCTGTGGATGAAAACGTTTGCACGTCTCTTCCATAGTCTGTTTTCATTACTTGAGGGCAATATGAGTAGAGTTGGCGAGGTACCCTATTTCGCGCAGCGCGAAGATGAGGTTAGTGCAAAACTCTACAATTTATGGCGCCGTGCTAAGCTGCACTTTGAGCTGCCTATACGCATTCCTTTAAAGGATTACTATCGGTTCGTTATGATACTTGAGCAAGATGAGTGGGTCTGTGCCGATGAGCGTCAAAACGATATTCCCATGCTTGCGTGGGTAGAGTTTGATGATAGAGGGCGAGATGCCCTGCATGTGCCTGTTAAGTGTAAATTGAATTATTATCACTTTGCGGCATCAAAAGTTCGGGCGCACTCCTTGGAATTGATGGAAGAAGAATTGGCAAAACGCCTTGCAGCGTTAAACGAAAAACAGGCACCGGAAGAAATTAATTAGCAGAGGACAGAGTCAATGGCACTGGTAAACATGCGCGATATGCTCTACCACGCATATGAAAATAATTATGCGGTTGGTGCTTTTGATCTTGTAAGTCTTGATTTTCTCGAGGCGGTTATTAGTGCTGCCGAACGTGCACGTGCGCCTGTCGTTTTAAGCATCGCAGAACCCCATTTTGCACACTACGATTTTGAGTTGATGCTGCCAGCAGTGGAAGCCGCTGCCAAGCGAGCTTCAGTGCCTGTTGCCATTCAGCTTGATCATGGTAGCAGTGTGGAGTCTGCATCCCGTGCAATTAATCTGGGGTGTAACGGCGTTATGCTGGACGCCTCCAATCGTGAACTACCCGAAAATATCCAGGCAACCCGTGAAGTGGTTGAGATGGCGCATGGTTGTGGTGTACCCGTTGTTGGTGAGTTGGGCTATGTGGCGGGTATGGAAGGCGAGGGGGCTGAGCAGCACCCGGGCGAATCTGAGTTTACTATTCCCGCAGAAGCCAAAGCCTATGTTGATCGAACCGGGGTGGATTTTCTCGCCGTTTCGATTGGTACCGTTCAAGGGCGAATGAAAGGGCGCGTCAAGCTCGATTTTCAACGCCTGAAACAGCTGAATCAGGCAATCAATGTGCCGCTGGTAATTCATGGTGGTAGTGGTTTGAATGAAGACCAGTTTCGCCGCTTAACCGTCATGGGTGTTGCCAAAATCAATTATTACACCGCGCTGTCTGATGCAGCGGCGGCTGCCATGCGCGAGCAGATCAAAGAAAACCCTGAAGGTAGCTTTACCGAACTGAAAAAAGGCGTGAAAGAAGCTATCGGCGCAGAAGTTGAGCGCTGCATGCGCCTGTGGGGCAGCGCTGGGCGGGCGGCCGAGGTATTGGCGCAATGCCGGCCCTGGATGCCCGTGGAGCATTTGATCGTCTATAACGTTGAAGGCATGAGTGACGCTGCGGCAGAGGGAATGATTGCCGAAGGCAAGCGAGTGTTGGCCGATATTCCTGGTGTGAGTCGTGTCTTTACCGGGGAAGCGGTAAAAGAGGGAGCTGGTTATCGTTATTGTTGGTTGGTGCAATTTGTCAGCCCGGCGGTGATTGATAGCTATCGAGATCACCCTGATCACGTGGCGTTTGCCGATAATTTATTCCGTCCCTATGCTGCAAGCCGCATCAGTATTGACTTTCAGGAGATCGAGCCAGCCGTAGGCCCCCGATTTGATAGTGGTGCGCTACGGACGAATCGTCGTCGTCACCGGCCACTGGCGGTGGCTAAATAGCTAGGTTTTTCATTCAGTTAAATATCTCTCTTAGGTAGCGCTTCGTCGATCATGTGAGGCATGTTACGACTGGGTTAAACCTCTCGTGATTGCTCCTATGCTCGGTTGCGTGCTTCGTGACCGATATGCTCTAATTCCCCCTTCATAAAGCATAACAACTATAAAAAGTATTATTCGGGGTTAGATATGAAGATTGCTATTGCGGGTACAGGCTATGTTGGTCTCTCCAACGCGGTATTGTTGGCGCAGCACCACGAGGTGGTTGCCCTAGATATTGTTAAAGAAAAGGTGGATATGCTCAATAATCGCCAATCGCCGATTGTTGATGTAGAGATCGAAGATTTCCTTGCCAATAAAGAGCTTAACTTCCGCGCAACGCTAGATAAAGAAGATGCCTACAAAGGTGCGGAATATGTCGTGATCGCTACCCCTACCGACTACGATGTTGAAACCAATTATTTTAATACGCGCTCGGTTGAAGCGGTAATTAAAGACGTTAAAGAGATTAATCCCAATGCGGTGATGGTGATTAAATCTACGGTGCCGGTTGGTTATACAAAGCATGTTAAGGAAGAGTTTGGTACCGAGAATATAATTTTTTCACCAGAGTTTCTGCGTGAAGGCAGAGCCCTTTACGACAACCTTTACCCTTCTCGTATTATTTTGGGTGAGCGGTCGGATCGAGCCAAAGTGTTTGCTGATCTGCTTGTAGAAGGCGCTATTAAAGAGAACATTGATGTGCTGTTTACTGATTCGACAGAAGCAGAAGCGATCAAATTGTTCTCTAATACCTATCTGGCAATGCGTGTTGCGTACTTTAATGAGTTGGATAGCTATGCTCAGGCACATGGCCTGGATTCTCGTCAGATTATCGAAGGTGTTGGTTTGGACCCACGTATCGGTTCACACTACAACAACCCATCATTCGGTTACGGCGGTTACTGTTTGCCAAAAGATACTAAGCAGTTGCTGGCCAACTATAAAGATGTGCCAAACAACCTGATCCGTGCCATTGTAGATGCCAATACAACGCGCAAAGATTTTGTTGCCGATTCGATTATTGCCAAACAGCCAAGTGTTG
>JBNKYV010000029.1:0-4969 GCA_050301075.1 Gammaproteobacteria bacterium | reverse complement strand
CGTCAGCTGAGAAAAGATGCCAGCGTTTCAGCGGCGGATGCCGTGTTGCGCGCGGTGGCAGCAAGCTGATTACAGTGTTAGAAAATTGAGGGTGGTTGATATGGGATTTAGGGGTGTAGGTGTTGTTGTTTTATCTGGCTTGGCACTATTTGGCTGCAGTGTAGATAAAAACGCCGAAAAATATGATGAATTACGTTACGAGCAGCTGCAGAAGGCGCGCTGCGATGAAATGGCCTCTTTTCTCTCTACACCGTTGATTTCAGAAGAGCCTGAAGAGTACGACTCTGCTTTAAAACGCTGTCAGGACATGAAGACGCTCACGTTTGAAGAGTACAAAAAACTGGCTGATCATGGTCGTGTGAGTGGGAACTGGGATATTTACGAAGTTTTCCCGGAAAAACAACAAATTAATACTTCTAAGTGATGTGGTTTCTAAAGCGGGAAAAGCTATCTTTTCCCGTGAATTCATTCGTTTAGTAATAAAAGTGTTTGCCGATAGTTATCTTAAGAACTGATTGTAATTCACCAGTCGCGTAACTTGCTGTGGCGAAGCGTATAGGGCCGTGGTGGTTCTGTTTGCGTTTAAGACACTCAAAGATTTGGATGAAAAATGGATGAAGATGTGTGGACACGGGGGATTTGGAGTTGATGCTTTAGGGAAGAGCGATCGCTAGCGCGCCCAGGTCAATCCAAATAATCACTGTTTATGTTTACCCCCCGACTATCTGTGAAAGCGTCATTTGTTGTGCTTGTGATGGTGTTTGGCGCAGCAATGATGGCCTTGGCATGGTGGATTCTTAAAGAGACACCTTACCAAGCCTTTACAACCTCGCTTGAACGGCAGCTCGAGCGCGAAGCGCGATTTATTGTGGCTGATTTAAACGCAGCTGCGGAAGAGGGGGTTGTTCAGGTTCAACAATTGCCTGGATTTCAAGTAGCTGCTGTTAGTAAAGATATCGCGGCTCTTTCATCTATTCTCAGCACCGATTTAAAAGATATGTTTCCTGCGCACGCGGGTTTTAAGTTTGTGCAGATGTATGTTTATGATCGACGCTCCAATATTGTTGCGTGGAGTACGCACGGCCCTTCTCCAAAAGATCGGAAAAGCGGAATATGCAATCAAACGGTTTATAAGGCTCATCAACAGACTCGTACATCCGAGGACAATATGTACTCCTCATTTTGTGCATGGTCTGATCGAGCCTATCTGTCTGTCGTTTTTCCGTTGCGGGTAGAGATGGGCGGGGGATATCTTCAGTTCATTATCGATCCATTCCCTGCACTGATGCAGATAGAACAGGCAATGGGAATGCCTTTGTTAATCCAGTCGGTAGACAATAAAGTGAACTATCGTTCTGCGCAGTGGGTGTCGGGGAAATTGCCTGCACATCTTCATGAGGTGTCTACCTGGTTGCAAGATGCCGAGGGTGTGCCTGTGTTGCAGTTGTTGTTGCAGAGCGATATTTCAGTAGTGCAACAAGGCGCTAATAAGGCGTTTATTTCACTATTGCTGCCTGCAGTTCTGTTGACGGTTGTTATTTCTGCGTTGGCATTGATGTTGTTGCACAAGTCGGTGTCGTTACCGCTGAAAGAGCTGGTGAATCAGTTTGAGCGTGTGCGTGAAAATCGTCACTTTTTAAGTACCCCCATGGATAAAGCATCCGTGCCCGAAATGAATGAAGTGGTGCATGCCTATAATCGTATGTCCTTGGAACTCTCTTGTGCTTACGATGAGTATGAAGAGGCGGCGTTTACCGATCAATTAACGGCGTTGCCTAATCGAGCACTCTTTCTGGATCGCTTGAAGCAGATGATTCTGCTTAGTAAACGTAACAGCGAAAAGTTCGGTGTTATGTTGCTTGACCTGGACGGTTTTAAAGAGGTGAATGACACGCTTGGCCATCAAGTGGGCGACCAGTTGCTGCAGCAAATTGCCGAACGTTTGAAGTCCAGTATTCGTGCCTCATCAACCATTGCGCGTGTTGTTGAAAAGGATGGTGCTGACGCGGAGCATAATCCAACGTTGGCGCGTTTGGGGGGGGATGAGTTTGCTCTGCTATTGCCTGATTTGCCGGGCGTTGAAGGTGCGACATCGGTTGCGCGGCGTATTATGGAAATATTGGAACCTCACGCAGAGATCGACGGCAACTCGATTGTTGTTGTGGGTACGCTCGGTATCGCCATGTATCCTGAGCATGGTGAAGATGCAGAGTCTTTACTGCGCCGCTCAGATGTGGCGCTTTATGTCGCCAAGCATATCCATAACGACTTCTCTATTTATGATCCTGCTTATGACACCCACAGTGTAAAACAGCTAGCTTTGAAGGCTGAATTGCGTATGGCGATAGAAGGGGACCAAATGGTGCTCTTCTATCAACCCAAGCTCAACTACAAAACAGGAACTATTACCTCTGTTGAGGCGCTAGTGCGTTGGCAGCATCCAGAGCGCGGCATGATTCCACCGGATCAGTTTATCCCGTTGTCTGAGCAGCGTGGTTTGATAGGCCCATTAACTGAATGGGTCATTGAGCACGCCTTGTGGCAATACAATCAATGGCAGAGAGAGGGGTATTACTTTCAAATCGCTGTAAATCTCTCGTCTCGTGTTTTGTATGATTTATCGCTGCCAAACAAGATTGAGCGTTTGTTGGTGCAATCCAACGTACCACCGTCTGCCTTGATTTTGGAGATTACTGAAGAAGCCACCATGATTGATCCCAAGCGGGCGTTGGATATCATGAATCGTCTGCGCGATTTGGGGCTGCAACTATCGATTGATGATTTCGGTACGGGCTACTCTTCATTGGCTTACCTCAAACGCTTGCCAGTGGCTGAGATCAAGATTGATCGCAGTTTCGTCATGGATATGGAAGAGTCAGAAAACGATGCCAAGATTGTCCATGCCACCATTGATCTCGCACATAACTTGGGATTGCAGGTTGTTGCAGAAGGGGTCGAGACGGAGGAGTGCCTTAATATCCTTAAAACTCTCAACTGCGATTATGCGCAGGGTTACTATCTGAGTCGCCCTGTTTCAGCGGATGAACTGATAGAATGGCTGGATAATACGGAGTGGTCAGCTTAAAGAGTTGATCTGCTTCGTAAGCTACCGAAAGGAGGGCAAGCCCCTCCTTTTTTGTACCTGAAAAATTTCCGGGGAAGATATGAACGATAAAGCAGGAACCCTTTTGATTGCGGGTGTTGATGAAGTGGGGCGTGGTCCATTAGCCGGACCCGTGGTTACCGCTGCTGTGATCCTTGATCCTAACAATCCCATTGAGGGACTGATGGATTCAAAAGCATTGAGCGAGAAAAAGCGTGATGCTCTGGAGCCCATCATTAAAGAAAAAGCGTTGGCTTGGTGTATTGGTCGCTGTGAAGTAGAAGAGATCGATGAACACAATATTCTGCAAGCCACGATGATTGCCATGCAACGTGCAGTTGTAGGTTTAAATGTACAGCCTGAAAAGGTGTTGGTGGATGGTAACCGTACACCTGACTTTGGTGTCCCGGCTCAAGCGATTGTGAAAGGTGATCAAACGGAGCCTGCCATCTGTGCCGCTTCTATCCTTGCCAAAGTGTGTCGTGATAACGAAATGGTCGAGTTGGATAGGGTTTATCCCGGCTATGGTTTAGCCAAACATAAAGGCTATCCCACTAAGGCGCATATAGCTGCTTTGCAGGAGTTGGGTGTAACGCCCATCCATAGGCGTAGCTTTGGTCCGGTTGCTAAATTGATTTCCATCTAAGTAGTGATGGTGGGTGTTCCGAGATAGTTTATCCCTCCTAGGCTTTATTTAAGATTAGGAGGTGTCTATAACTTAATATAACGATTTGTATATTCAAAAAATATTTTCAGTTTGTAGGGTCATTACGAAGCAAGAGATAAAACCTTAGGTATTGCCTTCAGTTGTTTGGCATTTCCCTGTGAAATAGGGAGGAGGGGTAAGCTTGGCGAAAATTCTATTGGTCGATGATGATGAGTATGTTCGGTTTATCTTGTCTAGATATCTTAAAAAAGCTGGCCACAGCGCGATAGAGTTCGCAAGTGGCAGAGGGGTAAACGATGCCATTAAATCAGAATCCCCTGATCTTTTATTGACCGATATTGTTATGCCCGATGTTGAGGGTATGGAAGTTATATTAAACGCGCGAGCAGAGCATCCAGGCTTGCCTATTATTGCTATTTCCGGTGGGGGAAATTTTAATCAACAGGGATATCTTGAGACAGCTTTAGCGTTGGGGGCCAATGCTGCTCTTGAAAAGCCGATTAACGAAACAAAACTGCTTGAATTGATTGATCAGCTACTGGGTTGATTCGTCATACCTCCTTCTTGTTCAATGTCGCGAACGAAGTTAAAAGATCACTTTCTCCCTTGAATCAGTTGTTTTGCTGTTTCTCTGCTCGCATGCAGAACCTGTTGAATCATCTTCTCATCATTTAATGCCCGACATACTGCGACGCCGCCAATCATTAACGCAGTAACAGCCCATGTCGTATTTATGTCATCTGTAGGCTTGCCGTTGGTTTGATGCGCCATGAGCTGAGCCAGTCTTTTATAGATCTGTGTGTAGGTGTTGCGCACTTCAGGATCGCGATTAGAGATATCTATGACCAGAAAAGCCAGGGGGCAGCAGTACCCGTCGTCCTGTATGTGCTCGGAGCTTAGATAAAGGTCTATGACGCGATTCAGTCGTTCAATTTCGCTCATCGCATTTGCCGAGTGAGGCGCATGTTGGCGTACGGGGCTTTTTGATGCGGCAGAGAGAATGGCCTCTGCATATAGCTCGCTTTTGGATTTAAAGTGAGCGTAAAACGCGCCACGTGTTAATCCTGCATCGGTCATGAGTTCATTGATCGTGACGTTGTCATAACCCTTGCTCATAAACAGTTTGTTCGCGCTATCGAGGATCTTCTCCCGGCTGCGTTGTTTGTGTTCTTGAGAATACGGCATAGTGAATTTCTTTA
>JBNKYV010000028.1:0-5257 GCA_050301075.1 Gammaproteobacteria bacterium | reverse complement strand
ATGCTGGTTTTATGAATCCTGCGTTACTTGCGGCTGCGCAAGAAGAGGAAGACTTCTCGTTGGAGATTCCTGTTGTTGGTGGCCGTTTTATGGATCGTGATGAGGTAATCGATGAGATTGATGCCTATCAAGAGAATAATTATGAGGCGAATTTAACTGCGGCCATTGAAGCGTATAAGGCTTCACCAGCAGATAATGCTCTTGCTGCTAATGTGGCAACTGCAGCGGATGCCTTGTGGACCCAATTGAACAAGCTATCTAACAAGGCGGTGCAAGGTGAATTTGCTGGTGGTCTTGTTGTGGGTATACCCAGCAAGCGTTTCGGAGTGTCGTTAACCGCAAACGCATGGGCTGTTGGCGGTGGGTTGTTAGAGGTAACTCCTAACGATGATACTCTCATTAGCGGAATTATTGCAGATGGCAATGCTGGAGCGGCAACACTTGCTACCAATCTGGCGATTCAGGAACAAGTCGCTGGTACAGAGGATGTGGTTAATAAGCTCACATCTAACCTGCAGGCCCGTGGTGCGGTATTTCAAGAGGTTAGTCTCGCCATCGCGCGTGAGTTTGATATTGCGGGTTCCAATGTGGCGATTGGTGTAACGCCTAAATATGTCAAAGTCACTACATTTGATTATGCGGTAGATGTGAATACGGCTGATTTTGAAACAGACCAAGGCAAAAAAGAGTACACCGACTTCAATTTCGACTTGGGCGTGGCAAAAGACTACGGCAATGGTTGGAAGACCGGTTTGGTCGTGAAAAATGCTATTGGTCAGGATTATCAAACCGTTTTGGGTAATACCATTAAAGTCGAACCTCAAGGCCGTATTGGTGTCTCACATAAGACGGATTGGACGCTTGTGGCGATTGATATCGACCTGAATGAGAGTGAGTCTTTGGGTTTTGATTCAAAAACTCAGTATGCCGGTATTGGTGCTGAGCTGGATATCTTTGATACTGCTCAGATTCGTGTCGGTTACCGCCACAATATGAGCGATAGTGATACCAGCATTGTTACGGCAGGTTTGGGATTCACTCTGTTTGGCGCTCATTTTGATGTTGGTGTTGGCGCCAATGAAGACGAGATCGGTGGTTCATTTCAGATGGGCATAGGGTTTTAGCCCCACGAAAAATGGAATCTTAAGAGCCCCGCCCCGTGCGGGGCTTTTTGTATCTGCTGTTTTCGAAATCTGCGCCACATTAAGCTAAACTCTGCACCACGATAAAAAAATAACGAATTGAGGGTTTTGGGTAATGAGAGTATTCCGGTGTCCTGCAGTATTGTTAGCCGGATTGATGGTGTCGTTGGTTTCTGCGCCAGCGTCGGCATTACCGTTTCAGTCGATCGATGCACATACCTTGAGCATGGGAGGTGCTGGGGTTGCCTCTGGCAGCAGTCTTAATGCGGTGTTGATTAACCCAGCGCTACTGGTTTCTGGTCAGGAGCGCAGAGATTTTTTTGTCAGCGTGCCTGCCGCATGGCGCGAAATGGATCCAAACAGCCTGACTGATGAGATTGATCGCTACCAGCATGGCGAATATGAGGCCGCCTTCAACAAGGCTTTGCAGGATTTTCGTGAGCCGGGTGGTTCTCAGGATAAAAAGATAACAACCGCGTTGGGCGATTCGGTTATCGATATCATCCGTCAAATGAAGCGTATGACCCACAAGGAGATTGAGGGTGAGTACCTTGCAGGGTTGGTGGTTGGTTTGCCGGGTAAGAAGCTGGGGATGTCTCTGGTGGCAACACGCTGGGGTGTGGGCGGTGCAAAGCTGAAAAACTTTGACCAGGACACGCAGGCATTTAATGAGTTTCTCGATGCCTTGTCCAAAGGCACGTTCTCGCCCTTTGATGAAGTTTTTGATATCGAGATAGGTCCAACAGGTCGTAATCTGGTAGCAGTATTGGCTGGGCGTGGTGCTGTTATTAGCGAGTTTGGCCTAGCGATGGCCCGTGAATTTCGTTTTAACGGTAATGACTTTGTTGTGGGCCTAACCCCCAAATATGTCAGCGTTAGCACGTTTGATTATGAGCAGCCTTTGAACGTCGCCAGCTTTTCGTACAGCACAGGAACGCAGGACTATTCAAACTTTAATATGGATCTAGGTGTAACCCACGATTACAGTAATGGCTGGAAGGCGGGTTTTAGTGCTAAAAACATTATCCCGCAACGTTACGAAACCGTGCTGCATAACAAAGTTCGTATCTACCCTCAAATGCGCGTTGGTTTGGCGAAAAAACAGAAATGGGGTACAGCGGTCGTTGATTTGGATATTAACGAGAGCAAGCCGCTTGGTGAGGGTATAAAAACACAGTATCTGGCATTAGGTGCTGAGTTTGATGTGGCGGAGCGTGCGCGCATGCGCGTTGGCTATCGCCATAACATGTCCTATGCCGATGCTAGTCTGGTTACGTTTGGTGCAGGCATAAATATCTTCTGGGGAGGCCTGCTGGAGTTTGGCGTAGGGCTGAATGAAGACGAAGGCATCTTCAGTGGCCAGTTGTCTTACAGCTTCTGATTAATCCCTATTTAACGCGCGCCGTGCACAACGATTGTTTTGCCGCGCGCGGTAATCATATTCTGTTGCTCAAGGCTTTTAAGCACGCGACCAACCATCTCGCGTGAGCAGCCAACAATACGGCCCAGCTCTTGACGCGTAATACGAATTTGCATGCCATCTGGGTGGGTCATAGCATCTGGCTCTTCGCACAGGTCCAGTAGGGTGCGGGCAATGCGGCCACTGACATCCATAAATGCTAGGCGCGCCACCATGTTAGAGGTACGGCGTAGGCGGAAAGCCATCTGTGATGCCAGCTTGAAGAGAATTTCTGGCTCTTCCATCGCCAGCTTACGGAAACGGTCGTAGCTGATTTCGGCGACTTCGCACTCTTCCTTGGCGCGAATCCAAGCGCTTCTTGCTGGATCAGCACTGAATAGCCCCATTTCACCGAAAAAATCACCGGAATTAAGGTAGGCGAGCACCATTTCGCGGCCATCATCCTCTTCGGCCACAACGCTGACCGAGCCACGGGTGATGTAATAGAGCGAATCCGGGATATCGCCGCCATGAATGATGACGCTTTGTTTAGGATAGGTCCGGCGATGACAGTGCTTGAGAAAGCGCTCAATAGCCGGATTGGGATCCTGTTTCGGTGTTAATATCGGTTGCATTGTCTATTCCCAGTTTTTTTATCCGTCCCCACATAGGGCTATATCGGCCAAAACTTGGGAATGTTTGAGTTATTATATGAGGCAATTTTCGCCTTAAATGCAGGAGTTTTGAATGAAGGCACGTATAAAGTGGGTCGATAACGCCATGTTCGTCGCAGAATCAGGCAGTGGCCACTCAGTTGTTATTGATGGGCCCGCGGATGGCGGCGGTCGCAATATGGGGGTTCGTCCCATGGAAATGCTGCTGATGGGCACCGGCGGCTGCAGTGCCTATGACGTCATTCATATCCTCAAGAAGGGGCGTCACCCGGTTACAGATTGCGTTTGCGAGCTGGAGGCAGAGCGTGCTGAAGGAGTGCCTTCTGTATTCACTAAAATCCACATGCACTTTGTCGTAACCGGTTGTGGTTTAAAGGAAAGTGTCGTAAAGCGCGCTGTAGAGCTATCAGCCGAGAAATACTGTTCGGCATCAATCATGCTGGGCAAAACGGCAGAAATCACCCACGATTACGAAATCATCGACACCGCGGAAGCAGCTGAATGATCAAGCCAAAGCCGACCTCGGGGATGCGCCATGTGGCGCTATTTGTGGCAGATCTTGAGCGTTGTGAGCATTTTTACGTGGATTTGCTGGGTATGAAGGTGGAATGGCGCCCCGATGCTGACAACGTCTATTTAACCTCTGGCAATGACAATCTGGCGCTGCATCGTACCCCGGAAGGGTTTGATAGTACGGGCGACCAGGTGCTTGACCACATCGGATTTATTATCGATGAAGAGGCGCAGGTGGACGTGTGGTTCGACTTTCTTCGCGGCCACGATGTGGAGATGAAGACGGCGCCGCGTACACACCGCGATGGTGCGCGCAGCTTTTACTGTTTGGATCCGGCGGGTGTTACCGTTCAGATGATCTATCATCCTCCGATAGTGAATAAATAGCTTCCAATTCGCAGTAAAAATAGTGGATAATCCGCGGTTTTTCCCGGCCAAGTATTGCGCCAAGTCTTTGGTTTCAATACGGGTGTCGGTCGTGGCGTTGAAATGTTAGGAGATCGGCCATGCCAACACAGATGAAAAAATTAAAACTGCACGGTTTTAACAATCTAACTAAAACTTTGAGTTTTAATATTTATGATATCTGTTACGCCCAAACGCCAGAGCAGCATCAAGCCTATATCGAGTACATCGATGAGGCCTACAATGCCGAGCGCCTCACTAAAATCCTGAGCGATGTAACTGAGATCATCGGCGCTAATATTCTGAATATCGCGCATCAGGATTATGATCCTCAAGGCGCATCAGTCACTATTCTGATTTCAGAAGAGCCAATTATGGCGGAGGAGTTGTCCAACTCTGAAGCGCCGGGTCCTCTGCCTGAATCAGTTGTTGCCCATCTGGATAAAAGCCACATTACTGTGCACACCTATCCTGAAACGCATCCGGATGGTGGTATCAGTACCTTCCGTGCAGACATCGACGTTTCAACCTGTGGCCGTATCTCACCTCTGAAAGCGTTGAACTACCTGATCCATCAGTTTGAGTCAGATATCGTTATCATGGACTATCGCGTGCGTGGTTTTACCCGTGATGTGCGCGGTAAGAAACACTTTATCGATCACAAGATCAGTTCGATTCAAAACTACATCGCTAAAGACACCAAGCGTAAGTATCAAATGATCGACGTGAATGTGTATCAAGAGAACATCTTCCACACCAAGATGATGTTGAAAGAGTTTGATATCAAGGACTACCTGTTTGGTGTGTCGCCAGATGATATCCCACCTAAAGAGGCGCGCGCTATCGACCAGAAAGTGCAGCAGGAGATGGCAGAGATATTCTATGGCCGTAATCTAAGACGCGGTCTGTAAAAATAAAAACGCTTAAACAAAAAAGCCACCGAATTCGGTGGCTTTTTTTGTTTCTGGAGTTTGGCTTTAGAGCTTGTAGGCTAGTCCAGTCATGATTTTGGATGTCAGTCCCATCACTGTTTTAACAGGGGGGGGCAATGCAGCTCCGCCGTGTTGTAGCGCGATGGTAGCGTGGTGCGCTTCATCCTCTTTCATCTGTTCAACAATGGCACG
>JBNKYV010000027.1:0-11672 GCA_050301075.1 Gammaproteobacteria bacterium | reverse complement strand
CATTGGCGCCGCTTACATTCGTGCATTATGTAACGTGGAGATATTCTGTGGAGATCACAGCGCATAATGCACCTTTTAGACTAACCGGGGTTCTTGATAAGATTCCGGGTAAAGCACTTAGCCGTTCAATTGAATCAGTATTGGAGCGGGTGTTTTCTCTAAAACATCTTGATCGTCTTTACCAAAGCTTGCCAAAAAGTAGCTGTGAACGAGAGTTCCTAAAGCATGTTTTTGAGACTCTGAATATCCGTTATCAGATTTCCCCTGATGAATTACAGCGTATTCCTAAAACAGGCCCCTTGGTTGTTGTTGCTAATCACCCATTTGGCGCGATAGAAGGCATTATCCTGGCTGCCATACTGCGCGAAGTTCGCCCTGACGTTAAGATTATGGCGAATTTCTTGCTGAAGCGTATCCCTGAGTTGAGCGACTTGTTTATTTCTGTCGACCCTTTTGGGACTGAACATTCAGCGCAACGGAATATTAAACCACTTAAAGAGTCGATACGCTGGTTGAAGCAAGGTGGCGTTCTGGTGGTTTTCCCGGCAGGTGAAGTTGCACACAAGAAACCGGGTAAGCGCGAGGCATATGATCCTGTTTGGTCGCCAACCATCGGCCGTTTGATTCGGCTGGCACAGGCGCCCGTGCAGTCGGTTTATTTTAGCGGTAGCAATAGTCCATTGTTTCAGTGGGCAGGTTTGGTACACCCAAAATTGCGCACAGCACTCTTGCCGCGAGAATTAATCAACAAGACTAATACGACTATTCCAGTAAAGCTAAGTCACAGCCTGTCATATAACAAGATAAAAAATATCGGTGATGATAAGTCTGTGACAGAATATTTACGTCTGCGTACCTATGCATTGGCAAATAGTAATCGACCATCTGGGAGTCATCTGCACGCAGAAAATAGCGATGTTGATTTGTCTAATATTATCAGTCCGGTTTCTTGTGATTCGATGGTGCGGGAGATTGCTAGACTGTCCGATGATAACTATTTGGTAGATGCTGGTGATTTAAAGGTCTACTGCGCATACGCAAAGCAAATTCCAAATATTTTGCAAGAGATTGGTCGGTTGCGCGAAATTAGTTTTCGTTACGCAGGCGAGGGGAGTGGTAAGTCTGTTGATCTGGATTTTTATGATCAATACTACCTGCATCTGTTTATATGGAACCAGGCCACTCAAGAAGTGGTGGGGGCATATCGTTTAGGGCAAGGTGATAAAATTCTAGATCGCCAGGGCCTGGTCGGTTTTTATAGTTATTCCCTGTTTAAGTTTTCTAAGCGTTTCGTTGATCAGCTTAACCCGGCTCTTGAACTGGGTCGTTCTTTTGTGAGACGGGAGTATCAAAAAAGCTTCTCTCCTCTTATGTTGCTATGGCGAGGCATTGGTGAATATGTGGTTCGCAACCCTCATTATCGGATGTTGTTTGGTCCAGTGAGTATTAGTAGTGAATATCAAACACTTTCTCAAAGATTGCTTGTTGATTTTTTATTAGCAAATAACAATTCACCAGGCTTGGCAAAACTGGTCAAGCCAAGGCAGCCATTTCGCGCAGAAGGTGTTCGTAGTACACAAATACACAAAAATCTTTCAGACCCTGATGCAGTATCGAACATCATTTCTGATATCGAGAAAGATCATAAAGGAATGCCAATTCTTATAAAGCAGTACCTGAAGCTGGGTGGTGAGATACTGGCATTTAATGTTGATCCTCAATTCAACAATACGTTGGATGGTTTGATTGTTGTGGATTTGATGAATACAGATCCTAAAACATTGTCGCGATACTTTGGCAAAGACGGTGTGGAGATCTTCAGGGATTTTCATAAATCAATTTCTAAACGAGAAGCAGCCTGATCACTAGGGTTAATGCAACAGAAGTTGTTTCTAGTCAATATTTTCCTTAAACAAAAGGAGATCTTCTAATGATGGCGATAATTACGGCAGTGAATAAGGTCGATCTAGCAGCATTTAAATGGTGTATGTCGCGCAAGTCAGCACCCCAGGTTGCTTCTATTAGTCGTTGGGTCTCTAGTTTGGGGGATGGTTATCTTTATGTGTTGATTGGTGCTGTGTTGTATTGGTTAAGCACAGAAACCAGTATGAGTATGTTTAAAACCACATTGGTAGCATTTGCGATTGAATTGCCTGCGTACTTAGTTTTTAAAAATAGCATTAAGCGAAATCGTCCTTCTGAGGTTATTGTTGGTTTCGAGGCATTTCTTGCACCCTCTGATAAGTTCAGTTTTCCTTCAGGACATACTGCAGCGGCATTTCTCATGGCGACGATGATTGCCATCTTTTATCCGCCATTTATGATGTTCGCGATTGTTCTTGCCAGTTTGATTGGTATTTCGCGGGTTCTGTTAGGTGTTCATTTTCCCACAGATATATTGGCAGGTATTGCGCTAGGTGTAGGCTCTGCTTTGTTGGCAATTAACATTGCATAGGGAAATGGTCATATAACTAGAATGGGTTTCTGAGATTTCTTGTTTGAGGTGAATGCAGGTCTTCTTGATTAATTATAAAAACATTGGTTTTCTATAAGGGTGCTGCGTCAGCGCCCTTTTTGTTTGTTAGGAGAAGTATTCTGTTTTGAATCCTATTTAGATGAATATCAATTGTTTGAGACCTCTGTTCCTGCGATAGGTCACATCCTTGTTGTACAGAGAATGAAAGGGGGGGCATGTCGAGAAGAGAGATGAAGGAGGTGCTGAGGGTGAAGCTAGGTATATTTTGTTGCTGTCTTCTGTTTATTAGGTCTAAAGAGATAAGATTGTCTTAAAAAAAATCGCGGACTCCAATAGAAGACCGCGATGAGTATTAAATATATTTCGAGTTCTTATTACTCTTTAGTGATCGCCCAAGTTGCGTCACCGTCTTCAGCAGCAGAGTGCTGAACGTTTACATACATTACATTTGGTTCTGCGCCGAAGTAGATGCCAGTACCTTCTGCTTCAGGGTCAGTTAACGAGCCGAACAACCAAACGTTGTCTGCCTGACCATCTTTGTCGTGGTCTTTACCAGCAACCCAGATGTCTGAAGGCTTATTATCTTCAATAATTACCAGCTTACCATCCGGGGTTTGGGCCAGGTTATCTATACTGTCCATGCCTGTTTGAAAGCCTTCCTGGCCTGGTTTGCCAATTTCAACTGGGGCATTTTGACCTGGCATTATGAAGTTACTGACGATCATTGAGTCTAGGTCGATAGCTAGTACGCGGCCTTCGAAATACTCCTTGTTGTTTTCGTCACGAGGACCTTCAGTGATAGCTGCATACAAAGTGTTACCGATGACTTCCAGGTCTTCCGGGCGTTGGTAGCTGGCACCACCATATTCAGTGCCTGACATACGCGCATCAGAAGGATCAATTGGGCCTACCCACATGCCTTGGCCTGTGTTGTATGCGCCGCCGCTCACAGCCAATGCGAATAATTGGCCGCTGGAAAGATCGCCGCGCGTATCGGGCACAAATTTGTAGATGCCGCCACCGTGACCGGAAGACAATCCGCGGAATTCATCAACGACATACATATTGCCTTTAGCATCAAATGCAATGCCTTCGTGTGCCGAGCGACCCGCGGCGGGGCGATCAATGACTTCAGCGGCCGTCATTGGGTCGTTCTTTTCGAGGATTATTTCAAACAGGCGGCCGCCTGTCACTTCTTCTGCAACGACGAGAGTGCCCCAAGGTGTCCAGCGGATACCATCCAGCGCATTCCAGCTTGGATCTTGTGCCAGGATCTTTGTTTCGCCTGTTTTCAGGTCTACAACAGAAACCGCGCCACCTTCTGCCTCGCCGCGTACTTCGTGCGTGCGGTACATGTGGCGGCCACGTTTGATGCCTGTTTCATTTACCGTGTTCATGTCGTGCCAGTCATCACGGCCTTCGTCATAAATGTTCAGTGCAGTTTCATCTGACACAACCGCTTGGGAAAATCCTGCTGGTAGTTTCCATGGTGCAGATGGATTCCAGTCTGAGGCGTTAGCTGAAGAGTCAATCGGAGTAAAGCCAAAAGGACCAGTGGTGCTGTCTTCTGCGATAACGCTACCCGATATAGCCAGCAAAGTTGCGGCGACAGATGCTTTCAATTTCAGTGACATTTATTTTTCCTCATGTGAGAAGTAAGCATATAAAGAGTGGGGGCCATCGAATATGGCTAGAAAAAGTATCTGAGTGGTGCGTTAAGGAATGATTTCACTATTGTGAATAGTTGTTATAACCACTATGTGTATTTCAACAGACGATTTTTTGCTTGTTACAAAACTGACCTGAAAGATTCATATAACTTTCACAAGCGTCTGAGATATTAGGCCAAAATTTTTCAGGGTAGTCTTATGCGCATTTTAATGGTGTCGGATGTCTATTTTCCGAGGGTGAATGGTGTTTCAACATCCATTCAAACCTTTGCCCGAGAATTAAATCAGAAAGGGCATCACGTTACGTTAATTGCACCGGAGTATGGTTGCGCTGAAAAGGATAAGGATGACGCGTTGGAAATTTTGCGTGTACCTTCTCGCAAAGTGATGTTTGATCCAGAAGACCGCATGATGAACCTTTCATGGGTAATGGAGCGCATAGATCTGTTGGCATATATGGAATTTGATGTCATCCATATTCAAACGCCATTTGTTGCCCACTATTTGGGATTGAAACTGGAAAAGGTGTTAGGTATCCCTGTTGTGGTTACTTATCACACCTATTTTGAAGAGTATCTCTATAACTATATTCAGTTCTTGCCGAAAGCGCTGTTACGTTTTGTGGCACGTCGTTTTACGGTGTCTCAGTGCAATGCAGTTTCAAGGATAATCGTTCCCTCTCAGCCTATAGAGAATGCTTTGCATGGTTATGGAGTAACCGCACCTGTTGAGGTAATCCCGACAGGTTTGAATCTTGATGCTTTTCCAAAAGGGAATGGCATCGCGTTCAGAGAGAAGTTTGGCATATTGCAAGACAGACCTGTAGCGCTTTACGTGGGACGCATGGCACATGAAAAGAATATTGTCTTTCTTCTTCGCAGTATGAAGAGAGTGATTAAAGAGATGCCGCAAGTTCTGTTTTTGATGGCAGGTGAGGGGCCAGCAGAGAAGTGGGCGCAGCGTTGGGTAAAATCTAACGGCATTAGTGAAAACGTTCAGTTTGTTGGTTATCTCGATAGAGAAACTGAGCTGTTGGATTGTTATAGCGCGGCAGACGTGTTTGTGTTTGCATCGCGTACCGAGACTCAGGGGCTGGTCTTGCTTGAATCGATGGCAGTTGGTACGCCGGTTGTATCAACGGCGGTATTGGGAACCAAGACTGTTTTGAAGCAGGGGCAAGGGGTGTTGATTGCTGAAGAGGACGAATTGGAATTTTCTGCCAATGTGTTGGAGGTGCTTAGATCCTCACAATTGCGCCAAGAACTCTCCCTTGCGGCACTTGAGTATGTAAAGCAGTGGTCCAGTAGTGCCATGTGTGACCGCTTGATCGAACTGTATCATCAGGAAATTGACTCGGTGACAGCAAAAGAAGTCTGCTCAGTCCGTAGTTAACCGTTAAATTTCTCAATCTCTATCCGGCGTTGAATTGAAATTAGTGTTAGCAAGCCCTAAAGTTAATAGAATATTCTGACTTTCAGTGAGAAAGATTCTATTCGATGCCGGATGACGCGATAGGCTATATCCACGAAGTACAAGGACCTGTAGTGGTGATTCGCTGCGAGCGGCTGCCGCCGTTGCGTCAGGCATTGAGCACCTGCCTTGATAACGACATGGTGCTATTTGAGGTGCATCAACATATCGATGAGCGCCATGTTCGCGCCATCACCCTTCATAGTACCTCCGGAATTAGTCGCGGCATGCCTGTATATGACAGCGGCGCGCCTTTACATGTGCCGGTTGCGCCCGAGTGTTTGGGACGCGTGGTCAACGTGTTCGGCGAAGCGCTGGATGGCGCACCTGCCTTTAATGCCAATCAGTGGCGTAATATTCACGGAGAGCACCGCCCTTTGCACGAGGTGCGCGGCGCCAGTGAAATCCTTCCAATTGGTATAAAAGTGATCGATCTGCTGTGCCCTTTTGTGCGCGGCGGTAAGACAGGATTGTTTGGCGGTGCTGGGGTCGGCAAAACCGTTTTGATTATGGAGTTCATCCACGCCGTGGCAGAGATCCATAAAGGGGTGTCCGTCTTTGCTGGTGTTGGCGAGCGCATACGCGAAGGGCATGAGCTTTGGCACGAGCTGCGCGAAGCGAATGTGATGGATCAAGCGCTACTGGTGTTTGGCGAGATGGATGAATCGCCCGGTGTGCGTTTTCGTATCGGCCACAGTGCGCTCACCTATGCTGAATACCTGCGCGACAGCATGCAGAAAGAGGTGCTGCTGTTGATGGATAACGTCTTCCGCTTTGTGCAGGCGGGTAGTGAGATATCCAGCCTGCTGGGCCGCATGCCAGCTACCGTCGGTTACCAGCCTACGTTAGGCACGGAGGTAGCCGAGCTGGAAGATCGAATCAACTCAACAGAACAGGGCGCTATCACCTCTGTACAGGCCGTGTATGTGCCTGCAGATGATATGACGGACCCGGCGGTCACAACCATTCTCGGCCATCTTGATACCTCAGTGATTCTGTCGCGCAATCAGGCCGCCCAAGGCATCTATCCCGCTGTTGATCCGTTGCGCTCCGGTAGCAAGTTGTTAGACCGGCACGTGGTGGGGGATCACCACTATTCGATTGCCGAAGGTGTGCGCGAACATCTGGCGCGTTATCAAGAGCTGGAAGACATTATCGCCATGCTTGGTATGGAGGAGTTGTCTGAAAAAGATCGCCGTATCGTTTTAAGAGCACGCAAGCTGCAACGCTATTTGAGTCAGCCGTTTTACGTCACCGCAGCGCATACCGGCATTGAAGGTGTTTCAGTTCCGTTGGAAGAGACATTGGCCGATTGCGAGGCTTTTTTACGCGGCCATTATGATGATGTCTCTGAAGACGAATGTTATATGCGTGGCAGCATGGGGCGGGCAACACAATGAGTGGCTTCACTGTTCACCTGCAAGGCGCGACCGAATACGAGAAGATCAATAACGTTATCTCGTTTGTGGGCGAGGATGCCAGCGGCAGTTTTGGTTTGATGAAGGGGCATGCACGTTTTATCACCACCTTGGTCTTTGGCTTGGCAAGGCTGCGCTACGATGATGAACAGTGGGACTACCTGGCGCTACCGGGTGCGGTGGTCTGCTTCGATAACGATCAACTGACCCTAAGTGCGCGTCGTTATCTGCGCAGTAGCGACTACACTCAAATAAGTGAGGCACTGCGTAAAGAGCTGGTGGCAGAAGAGCAGGCGCTTACCGAGTTTAAACACAGCCTGGAGCAGATGGAGCGGGCAATGATGTTGCGATTATGGAAGATAGGGCGAGGTGAAGAGAGCCGCGCATGAAAGATGCGAACGATAATCTGGCCAAGCGGGTTGAGCAGCAGGCGCAACGCATGCAGCGTGCCGAGCGTGATCGTCCCACTCTGCTGGCGCAGACGATCTATCTGGGGAGCCTGGGATTAATGTTCGTGTTGCCCGTGGTCGCCGGAGCTTATCTTGGCCATTGGCTGGATGGCCATATGGAAGGGTATTCCATGCGTTGGACCATGAGCCTGTTAACCGTCGGTATTGCGATTGGTGCTTTTAATGTCTATTGGCTGATTCGGAGTCATGAATAGATGAACCCACTTGGCGCTGAAAATCTGATTCACCTTGGGCCACTGAGCATATCGGGCACGGTGATGACGACTTGGGGCGTGATGGTTTTGCTGTGGGTAGTGAGTGTACTTTTACAGCGCAACTTAACCCTGCAGCCAAATGCATGGCAGACCGCCGCCGAAGGTGTGATTGGTGTGATCGAGTCCGCCATCAATCAAGTGTTATCGCCGGAACAGACGCGTCAGGTTCTACCCTTTGTCGCTACTCTATGGCTTTATCTGGTATTGGCCAATCTGATTGGTTTGATTCCCGGCCTGCACTCACCTACTGGTGATCTCTCTGCCACCAGTGCCTTGGCGCTGTTAGTGTTTCTATCGGTACACTGGTTTGGTATTCGTGCCAATGGATTAAAGGTCTATCTGCATCACTATCTAACACCCACGCCACTGTTATTGCCGTTTCATTTAATCAGTGAAGTGACGCGCACAGTCGCTTTGGCAGTGCGCCTGTTTGGCAACATTATGAGTCTAGAGATGGCCGCCTTGTTGATCTTGTGGGTGGCGGGCTTTCTCGCACCCGTGCCCATACTGATGCTGCATATTATTGAGGCCCTGGTACAGGCGTATATCTTCGGCATGCTGGCGCTAATTTATATTGCTGGTGGATTGCAGTCGCAACAACAACGTAAAGAAAAGGAAGCACTATGAGTGACCTGACAAGCTTTGTCACCGACTCCACCATGATGGCACTGCTGGCCATTGGTATCGGTGTTGTCGGCCCGGCGATCGCCATGGGGATGGCTATCAGTCGCGCCCTGGATGCATTGGCCAGACAACCTGAGGCGGAAAAGTCGATCACACGCACACTCTTTATTGGCTTGGCGATGATTGAATCGTTGGCCATCTATGTGCTGGTGGTGGTGTTGATTGTGTTGTTCCGCAATCCGCTACTCGAATACTTGCTCAAGTAGCCGATAGGAGCGAGAGAAAGTGGAACTCGACTGGTCGACCTTCGCCTTTGAAGTCATCAACTTCCTCATACTGGTCTGGTTGTTAAAGCGTTTTCTTTACCAGCCGGTGCTGAACATCGTGGCACAAAGAAGGCAGAAGATTGAAGCGGAATTGACAGCGGCAGATCAACGTCAAACCCAGGCAGAGGTGTTGCAAGATCAATACGAAGAGCGCTTGTCCGATTGGGAGAAAGAAAAAAGTCTCGCACTGGATCAACTGGAACAGCAGATAGAGCAAGAGCGCAGTAAACGCATGCAGCAATTGGATGATGAGATGCAACAACAGCGTCTCAAACATCAGGCGCGTGGTGATCAACAGCAGAATCAATGGCGTAGTCAGGCAGAGTCAGAAGCCTTGCAGCTTGGTAGTGCGTTTGCAGCGCGTTTGTTAAAGGCGCTGAGTGGCCCTGATCTGGATCAGCGTTTACAACAACTCTTCATCGATCAACTCGCCGTGCTATCTGAAAACGCAGCGCGGCAGTTGCGTGAAGGGTGGCAAGATGAAAACGCCAAAATCGAAGTGGTCAGTGCGTATCCGTTGGATGAGGCGCAACAACAATCGATCCGCCAGGCTTTGGAGCATAAATTTGGCCACCGTGAGGGCACGTGGCAATTTCGTCATGATGAACATTTGATTGCCGGTTTGCGTCTTTCCATCGGTGGCTGGATGTTGCAGGCCAACTTGCAGGATGAATTACGTTTCTTTACCGAAGCAGCCATACAGCATGGATGAAGAACTCTTTCCTCGTTTAAGTGGTCAGCGTCGCTGGTTGGATAACTACCAACCCGGTGTGCACTTGGCCGAGCAGGGCACAGTGGTTTCCGTGGGGGATGGCATCGCCTGGATTGACGGTTTGCCATCAGCAGCGATGGACGAACTGCTTAATTTCGCCGATGGCAGTTTAGGGCAGGTGTTTCATTTAGGAGATCGGTTGCTCGGCGCTGTATTGCTAAGCGATACGGAGAATCTAACCGCAGGTACCGCCGTTCAACTCGGTGGGCACCGCGTTAGTGTACCCGTGGGTGAATCATTGTTAGGTCGTGTTATCGATCCGCTGGGGCACCCATTGGATGGCCAGGCCGCACCGCGTAGCCATACGCGTCGTAATCTGGAGAGTCGTTCTCCCTCCATGGTTGAGCGCGACTTCGTGCAACGGCCACTGTATACCGGTATCCGTTTGATCGACAGCATGTTACCCATAGGCAAAGGCCAGCGGCAGCTGATTATCGGTGACGAAGGATTGGGGCGCAGCAGTATTGCGTTGGATACGGTGATCAATCAACGTGGCAAAGATGTGTTGTGCATCTATGTCGTTGTTGGGCAAAAACGTTCGGAAGTGATCAATATTCTCGAACTGCTGCGCCAGTATGATGCTTTGGAATATACAACGGTCGTGGTGGGCGAGGCTGGCGCATTGCCCGGCTTAAAATATCTCGCACCTTATGCCGGTTGTGCCATTGGTGAAGAGTGGATGCGCCAGGGTAGGGATTGTCTGGTGGTTTACGATGATCTCACCAGTCATGCTCGCGCTTATCGTGAATTGTCTTTATTGTTGCGTCGCCCACCGGGGCGTGAAGCCTATCCCGGCGATATCTTCTATCTGCATGCGCGTTTGTTGGAACGTGCCACTTGTCTAGCACCCGAACATGGAGGTGGTAGTCTTACTGCGTTGCCGATTGTGGAAACACAGCAGGGCGAGATCGCCTCTTATATTCCCACTAATCTGATTTCGATTACCGATGGGCAGATTTATCTCGATCAAAAACGGTTTGCCGCCGGCATTCGTCCTTCGATTGATGTGGGTAAATCGGTTTCGCGTATCGGTGGTAAGGCACAGCATCCACAGATCAAACGTCAGGCTGCGCGCATCAAACTCGATTACCTGCAATTTCAGGAGCTGGAGGCGTTTACCCGTTTTGGCGCCAAGCTTGAAGAGCGCATGCAGATCAAATTGCAGCGCGGGCGCATACTGCGTGAGATGTTAAAGCAAGAGCGACTCAAACCACGTAGCGAGCTTGAGCAACTCGTGTGGTTGATCGCATATAACAGTGGTTTGTTGGATGAGCTTGAGCCAGAGAAAGTGCGCCACCGTTTAAAGCGTATGGATCACGCCATCAGGCATTGCAAGCTGACGTTAGATGCGCCGGTAGAGCAGTGGCAAACGCAAGTCGAACAGTGGTGGTATGAGTAAACGCCGTGAAGTAGAAGGGCGCATCGAAGCGCTCGCAGATATTCGCGGCATCATGGAGAGCATGAAAAACCTCGCCGTGATGGAATCAAGCAAACTATCTCGTTATCACCACACCCAACAACGCGTGGTTGATTCTATCCTGCATGCACTAAATGACGTACGCCGCCATTTCGTACCCGAGCATAGATCTGATGATGTGGCATCCATCTATCTTCTGTTTGGTTCAGAGCGCGGTTTCTGTGGCAGTTACAACCAACAACTGATTGATACCTTAAAGCAGCAGCCAGATCATAATTCTGCACCAGTGATTGGTGTTGGCACACGTTTGACTGAAGCCTTGTTGCATGAATTTCCTCAAGCGGTTTGCCTGCCCGGTGCTGCCGTGGCCGATGAAGTGGCTACGGTATTGTCAGAAGTGATTAAGGCGCTTAATCAGCTGCGCAGTGAGCACGGGCCACTACGTTTGCAAGTGATTCACTATCAACCAGAAGAGCACGCCCCACGCTGCCAGCCAGCATTGCCACCTTTGGATAATTCCCTAGGGCAGGGAGTGGAACCGATAATCAATCTGCCGCCAGCTCAATTGCTGGCAGAGTTGCTTGAGCATTATCTGTTCGCCGTGACGCACTTCTGGTTCTTTGCTGCACTAATGGCTGAAAACCAGCGCCGCATGCAACATCTTGATCAGGCCACTCATCACCTTGAGCGACAGACAGAAGAGTTAGGCATTAAACGTAATGCCCTGCGTCAGGAAGAGATCATTGAAGAGATCGAGGTTATTTTGCTTAGCTCG
>JBNKYV010000026.1:0-3219 GCA_050301075.1 Gammaproteobacteria bacterium | reverse complement strand
TGTATCGATTTTGGTCGTTGTGGTACTGGTGCTGACACAGGCCGATAATAAGCAGGCCAGCAATATCATTATGACTGATATAGGTTTCAAGGTATTTATTCTGCCTACCAAACTAACCACACGTTCCCCTCAAGACTCGTTATTATGAAGATACTATTCTCACTGGCTCTGCTGTTTGAGCCATTGCCGCTGCACTGCGATAGCGCTCGCTACGACGAGTACGGTCATTTACCATGCCGGCAAGCTGACCACAGGCAGCATCGATATCATCACCACGCGTAGTACGCACCGTGGTGGTATAACCTGCGTCTATCAGTATTTTCTGGAAAGTACGCAGCGAGTTGTTGCTAACCCGCTCGTAATCGGATGCCGAGAACGGGTTAAACGGAATTAGGTTAATTTTGACAGGCACATCGCGCAACAGTTCCGCCAGCTCGTGGGCATGCTCAGGGCGGTCATTAACCTGCCGAATCAAGGTGTACTCGATAGTAATTTTACGACGCTGATCAGGCAAGCCTTCTATATAACGCTTCGCGCTATCCAACAGCATTGCTATTGGGTATTTTTTGTTGATAGGCACCAATTCATTGCGTAATGCATCGTTTGGCGCGTGCAAGGAAATAGCTAAACAGGCATCGGTGAACTGCCCCAGGCGATCTAGTGCCGGAACCACACCAGAGGTACTCAACGTTACCCGGCGTTTAGAAATACCATAGGCGTTATCGTCCATCATCAGACTCATTGCATCGACAACATTGTCGAAATTCAGCAATGGCTCGCCCATGCCCATCATCACAACATTGGTAACCTTACGCGGGCCGTCGACTGCCAGCTGACCAAACGAGTTAGCGGCTATCCAAACCTGGCCAATTATTTCTGCCGCACTTAAATCACGGTTAAAGCCCTGCTTACCTGTAGCACAGAAGCTGCAATCGAGAGAACAGCCCACCTGTGAAGATACACACAAAGTGCCACGTTCACCGTCGGGAATAAACACAGTCTCAACGATATTATTGCCGCTGACTTTAATGAGAAACTTGCGCGTACCATCTTTAGAATCAAACTGCTGCACCACTTCGGGCATGGCTATCACCGCCAGCGACTCAAGCTTAGCCCGCAAGTCTTTGGATATGTTGGTCATATCTGCAAAGTGCACTACACCCAACTGATGAATCCACTTCAGAACCTGCTTGGCACGAAACGGTTTTTCACCAATTGACAAAAACCAGGCTTCCAGCTTCGCAGCCGTTAGCCCCATAAGATTAACCTTACCATCAACCTGTGAAAGGTTATCAAGGCTATTGCTGGCCTGGTTTTGAGTGGTCATATCGTTTTACCTGATAAACAACGGTGTAGTGTGCTGCAACGCATCAACTAGCGTGCACAAATCTCCGCATCAGAGAAAAAGTAAGCAATTTCACGAGCAGCAGATTGTGTGGAGTCAGAACCGTGCACCGCATTAGCATCGATAGATTCTGCAAAATCTGCACGAATAGTGCCCGCAGCTGCTTCCTTCGGGTTAGTAGCCCCCATGAGATCACGATTCTTGGCTACAGCGTTCTCGCCCTCGAGCACCTGAACAACAACTGGGCCAGAGGTCATGAATTCTACCAGTGCGCCAAAGAAAGGACGCTCTTTGTGCTCAGCGTAAAAGCCACCAGCTTTGTCGTCGTCCAGACGCAGCATTTTCATGGCAACAACGCTCAGGCCCGCTTTTTCAAAACGAGCAACGATTTCACCTATAGCGTTTTTACCAACGGCATCTGGTTTAATAATGGACAAAGTACGTTCGACCGCCATCTAAATTCTCCAATCTAATCATTAAAGGGTTACATTTTCAGAAGCCAGGCCGTATCCCAAGCCCAGCCGTCAAAATTCGGAACCCGCGGATTATACGCGGGTTACAGACAGATTTACATGCATCTAGTGGTGTTTTTACCCCTTAATGCCAGATAGGGCTGAATAGCCTATCGACTTGATAAGCAAGGGCTTTAATTCGTCTCAAAATGGGGTTAAACGGGCATCAAATCAGGGTAGAAACAGTGCCGTCGGTGAATTATTCCACCCAAAAGACAAAAAACCGGCATCTAACCTGAGGAATAACTGGAAAAAATGGGCAAAACGGCCGCAGATCGACTGGATCCACAGCCCAAATGAGAGAGCGCTAATCGAGTTCTTCAATCCAGGCAGCCTGGATAGCCTCAAGCACCTTCTCACCACAACGGTTGGGATCATCATCAAATTCAGGAAGCGCCATCACCCATTGCCGCAAATCAACAAAATTGACGTAGCGGGGGTCTGTATCCGGCTGAGAATCAGCCAACTCAATCGCAATATCCTGAACATCAGTCCACTTTAATGACATAACACCCTCACTTCAATCCACTACCGCCTACCAAAGCCTAGTGGTTTTCTGAAACCATATTAATGGTGTACTTGGGAATTTCCACTACGAGATCTTCGTCACCCATAATCGCCTGACAACTCAAACGGCTGTCTGGCTCCAGTCCCCAGGCCTTATCCAGGTAGTCATCCTCAAGCTCATCCGGCTCTTCCAATGAATCGTAGCCTTCGCGAATAATCACATGACACGTAGTACAGGCACAGCTCATCTCGCAGGCATGCTCGATTTCAACACCTTGACGCAGGGCCGCACGGCAAATGCTTTCGCCTTTTTCAGCCTCGATAACCGTACCTTCCGGGCAAATTTCTGCGTGCGGTAAAAACACAATTTTCGGCATACAAGTAAGTACCTTCTATTAGTCCTTATCAGGACTCAAATTCATCCAGAGAGTGGCCAGCAAGCGCGCGCTTGATACTGGCGTCCATCCGCTTGGCAGCAAAATCATCACTCATATCAGCTAAGCGCTGAATCTGCGCGGCAATCTCGTCTGAGGTGCCGCTGTTATGAGCCTCTCTCAACTTGGCGATACCATCATTTAACGCGGCATACTCATCTCTACTCAACAGTGCCTCACCATCTGCGGCCAATGCTGCGGATAGCGCCTCAATGACACGCTCAGCCTCTACTTGCTGTTCACGCAGGGCGCGCTCTGCAATATCTGACTGAGCGTTATCGAATGACGACTGCAACATATTGGTAATCACATCATCACTGAGCCCGTAAGACGGCTTCACCACCACTTGAGCTTCAACACCACTACTTTCCTCTTTCGCGCTCACACTCAACAAGCCATCGGCGTCCACTTGAAAAGTAAT
>JBNKYV010000025.1:0-5445 GCA_050301075.1 Gammaproteobacteria bacterium | reverse complement strand
TGTAGCGAAACGTTATTGAGCGTGACCTCGGTAACGTTTTCAATGCTGACTTCGTATTTGATGTAGTCACCGACTGAAACAACCTCTTTGTTTGCAGAGCGCTGAATGTAGAGCTGTGTTGTAACTGGATCGACTGGAATATCGATATGCAGAGGCGGTCCAGCAACCAGCGGGAATGTTTCTCCGCGCGAGCCAAGCGTGATTGAAAGATTACTGATTGGCAGGTTATAAAGCAGCGCTGTTGATTTTGTTGAAGGCCATACATATTTGGCGCCATCGGGCACTTCTACAACCAGTCTGTAGTTACCAGCAGGTGCTAGCGGGAAGCGGTACTTGCCTGTTGTGTAGCTATATACGGTGCCACCGCTATCTGTGATGGTTTCCCCTGTTAGCATTGTGTCAGGGTAGGTGCTTACAGCGTCATCACCGAATACGCTCGCGGCCAGCCCAGTGTCTGCGTTAATCATGCTGACTCTGAAGTCGTTTAATGGTTGGCCGGTGGCGCTGTCGAAAACGACACCAAAGGGGTCGATGAGTATGATCGATGCATTGGCATCTGTCGTATCGATATCGTCTGTATAGTTAACGTTAACTTCTGTGTCTGGATGTGCATCTAACATCCCGTCGTTAGGTGATGCGACGTTCAGATCAATGAGTACATAACCGGTAAATACGCCTGAATCCGGCGCGGTTTCAAGCAGTCTTACTCGTTCACCTTCGGTGTTATCCAGCACATTCAGATCAACGGCTATTTTCTCTTGAGTGGTTGGATCCACGTTGTGGTCAAAATCCGTAACGCGCACAAACAAAATTTGCGAATGGCTAAATTTGCTGGTTGGTTCAAGTGAAACCGGCGCATCGGTTACCAGTACGCCAGGTGCATCAGGTAGCTCTGGTGGTGGAATAGGCGCCCAGGTGCCACCGCCCTGGTCATACTCGGTTGGGTTGATTACTACCATTGATGCGTTACTCGTGTGCGAGTACTGCAAAATCTCCAAAATGCCTGCGGTACGATTTTTCAAATTGAGATCAATGGTTTGTTCGCTGATGCTGACATTGTTGGCAATGTGCTCAACGACCAGCTGATTGTTAGTAGGGTCAACTGGATTCGGTACGGTCAGCGTTAGCAGGTGATCGAGTTGAGCGGTCATCGCCATGTCGTCTAGCTGATAGGTTCTGGTGACAGTGGTGGCGGTGCTCGTTTCTGAAAGCAGGGTGACATTACCCAGGCTTAGATCAGCTAACATATTGATTGGTGTAGTGATCTTGAGCATGTTATTGCTCAGCGCGTTGAAGCCGGTGTTTTTAATTGTCACGTTAGATGTGTGGGTTGTCCCTGCGTACATAGTATTAATAAAAGGTGTCAGGGTTGTATCGGCCCGGTTGAATAGCGCCAGGTCGAGTACGATGAATTCGTCTGTGTTTGAATAAACAGTGTTGGCCGGGAATAGGCCGTTCTGGGTATAAGAAACCGCAGCAGTGTTTTGAATGGCTGTGCCGCCAGGAGTGACGGCATAGCCCGTGTTAAAGATGGAAAATACCAATGCCATCATCAGCGCAAAGACGTAACGCACTACAGCCCCACCTTCCTTGCGGAAGGCGAGGCGCGTAGTGGCCACGTTGTTACGCATCAAGCTCATGGTCGCCTATTTGATGGTGACCTTGAACTTGATGGTCAGACTTTGACCTGCGGCGAGGTCTAAGCCTGTACCAGCGATGGTGATGGTATTGGCTGTTGTACCGTTCCAGTCTGCCGTGATGTTGTTAACTGCGGCATCTACGATAGTGGTATACGCTACATTCGTTATGGATGGGGTAGTGATATCGAATCCATTACCTGCGCCATAACCATCCGCATTGAAGGTCAGCGTGGCTGAGTCAACTGGGTCAGTAATAACGATGTTGTCCGCTGTGGCGGTAGCACCGTTGTTGGTGACAGTGATGGTGTACTCAACCGAAGCACCTGGAATGTGGTACAGACCACCCGCGCCATCATCCAGAACTGCCGACGACTTGGTTACACTGACATCAGCAGATGCAACGGTGTAGGTAGCACTTGCTGAGTGGTACACGTCGTTGATTGCGTCTGTTGTGACCGGTGCTGTACCGGCAGCAGTTGCAAACACAATTTCAGCTGCGGTTTTATTATCACCGTCACTATCTTCAACCAGAGCGTTGGTAGTAGCTGCGTCGCGTGCTTCTGCAACCAAACTGACTGTCGCAACGTTGGTGTCAGCCACTGTTGGTGTGGCAGGAATAGTACCAACCACGTACAACGTGATAGCTGCTGTACCCGCAGCGATATCGTTTAGCGTTGTAACTACCGTATCTTCAGCAGACTGAAAGCCAGCGGTGGCCCCAGACTCTTGGTAGATCGTGAGACTGCTTAAGTCGAAGTTGTCACCCGTATGGTTTTCTGCCCACACGTTGAAGTCCATGGTGGCATTACTCTCAGTGGTGAGAGTGAACTCGGTTGCCTGCAATGTGGCACCCGGCGCCACGGTTGCGTTAGCAACTTGAGCGACTGCCAAGTCAACACGGGTATCTACCCTAAACGTGTCTGAACCAGTTTCCGCCGTCTGCGAAACGGTTGAAACCTTGTAGTTCACTGTTGCGGTGTTGGTGATGTCGGTACCGGATGCCGTCAGTGCCATGGCATTGCCGGCTCCCGTCAGTAGGATCGCTGTGGCAGATACGCCTAACAGCTGTTTGATCGATCGGTAAGAAAACATGTTGTTTACTCCTCGTTTGCCGATCGTCCTGATCTTGAAGCTCCCTCCCTGGAAATTAGTTAAATTTCAAAATATTCAATTGCTAATTCCAGTGTTGCTTTCAAGGGGGAGAGCCTCTGATCAAGGCCAGTATTCGTGCGTCACTACATGTTCGAAGAACAATGCGTAGTTTGATTGGGGTTATTGCCTGCATGACCGTGTCCTCTGAAAATTGAAAAATCTGTTACTTGAGAATTCCGTGAAAGCTCACTTGTGCTTGTTCTTCTGGGGCGAGCTTGGGAAGTGTCCACAAAATGTGTGTGTAATCTTTATGGGTGGCGGGGCGTTCTTTGTCGCCCTCCATAACGGTTAAGGTTTCTGGTGCGCCAAATGTTTTGCCGCCATCAACGGAATATGTGACGGTGCTGCTTGAGCCAGTTGCACTTCCGGCAATGTATGCAATCTCTTTCGGGATAGGGTTTTGAATCGCAACGTCTTCAGCGATATCTGTGCGTTTGTTGACCACGAATGTGGTGTAAACCACGGTGTCGCCCGGAATGATCGATTCGGGTTTAACCAGCTTGACGACCTTCTCACCCTGCTTGTTGATGGAGATGATCTCTTCCTGAACAACCATCTTCACTTCAAGGCCTCCGGATTCGTCTGCAAATGAAGGGGTAGATGCAAAAGCGAAAGAAGTTAGCGCTAAGCTCAAAAAAAGTTTTTCCAGTTTCATAATCGTGAGTCCTCTCTCGAATTCAATATCAATGTTTTGGCTAAGTTATTTATTTCTCGGATTTTTAGGGTTTGTGTCCTTAAACTTCTGTCTATATATCTGCAAGATTTATACCTCCGCTTTTTGAAGGATGTTTCCCTAATAAAAACAGTTGGTTAAAAGGCTTACTGCTGTTGTCAGGATTAGGGGTGGCGGAGTTGAGAGACGGAGAGGGTAAAAAAAACGAGCTAAGATATTGATTTGTATTAAAAATGAATATTCAAATATGGTAAATCACGATTTGTCGTGACCATTTACGTCACATAGTGACTATTTTGAGGGCGTCTTTAGGTGTTTTTTATAAAAAACCTTTTTTATCAATTAGTTAAAATCAATATTTATTGTGCGTTATATGTCACTATGTGACGTAGTTCCGGTGGAAAGCGTGAGTTTTTACCCGTTTCGCAAATTTCTTTCTTGAGGAAGTAAAAATTCTAAGCTACAGAGAGCTTTACCAAGTCCTATCTTAGATCGTATAATCCAGCCCTTTTAATTCGCGGGACTACGCTATGCGCATCATAGAAGAAGCTTTGACATTTGATGATGTTTTACTGGTACCAGCACATTCAACTGTGCTGCCCAAGCAGGTCGATCTGACCACTAAGCTGACGCGTGAAATCAGCCTGAATATTCCGCTTGTATCCGCCGCAATGGATACGGTTACAGAGTCTCGTCTGGCTATCACTCTGGCTCAAGAGGGTGGTATCGGGATTATTCACAAAAACATGTCCGTAGAAGCGCAAGCCAACCAAGTGCGCGCTGTTAAGAAATACGAAAGTGGTGTAATCAAAGATCCAATCACAGTGCCTTCATCGATGACAATTCGTGAAGTGCTGGAACTCACCCGCGCTAACAACATTTCTGGTGTGCCAGTTGTTGATGGTGAAGAGTTGGTTGGTATCGTAACGAATCGCGACCTGCGTTTCGAAACTCACTACGACGCGCCAATTGCCAGCGTGATGACACCTAAAGGCAAGCTGGTAACAGTGCAGGAAGGTGCGTCTAAAGATGAAATCCAAGCGCTACTTCACAAAAACCGCATCGAGAAAGTGCTAGTTGTTAATAGTGACTTCCATTTGCGTGGCTTGGTGACTGTGAAAGATATCCAGAAAGCGATTGATAAACCAAATGCGTGTAAAGACAGCCAAGGTCGTCTGCGTGTTGGTGCAGCAGTTGGCACCGGTGGTGACACTGAGGAGCGTATAGCTGCGCTGGTTGATGCAGGTGTGGATGTGGTTGTTGTTGATACTGCTCATGGTCATTCGCAAGGTGTTATTGATCGCGTGGCATGGGCGAAAAAGACTTTTCCTAAGCTACAGGTAATCGGCGGTAATATTGCCACTGCAGCAGCTGCAAAAGCGCTGGTAGAGGCAGGTGCTGATGCGGTAAAAGTGGGTATTGGTCCTGGTTCGATTTGTACCACTCGCATCATTTCAGGTGTGGGTGTTCCTCAAATTACAGCGGTTGCTAATGTTGCCAAAGCTCTGGAAGGTACTGGTGTACCATTCATTGCAGACGGCGGTATTCGCTTCTCTGGTGATATGGCCAAAGCGATTGTGGCAGGTGCTTACGCATGTATGGTGGGCGGCATGTTCGCAGGTACTGAAGAGTCTCCTGGCGAAGTTGAGCTTTATCAAGGCCGTACCTACAAAGCTTACCGAGGCATGGGTTCTTTGGGTGCGATGCAACAGGGTTCTAGCGATCGCTACTTTCAAGATAACGAAGGTGGTGTTGAGAAGTTGGTGCCAGAAGGTATCGAAGGCCGCGTCCCATACAAAGGTTCAATGCTGACAATCGTGCATCAAATGATGGGTGGTCTGCGCGCAAGCATGGGCTACACTGGCTGTAAGGATCTTGAAGAGATGCGCACCAAGCCTGAGTTTGTGCGTGTGACTAATGCGGGTATGAGTGAGAGTCATGTGCATGACGTTACAATCACTCGCGAGATCGGAAGAGCAC
>JBNKYV010000024.1:0-6557 GCA_050301075.1 Gammaproteobacteria bacterium | reverse complement strand
TATTCTGGCCCTGTTTTTACCCACTCAAGGCAAGATTTGCGGATGAATACGATAAAGCGGTTGTTCGGCATTTGTTTATTAGCGTTTCCTTTTGGAGCATTTGCCGACGTACAAAAATTGGTTGATGAGATTATTGAAGCCTACGGTGGTGCGAATGCCTGGAGTAAGGTTACTGCGTTTCATCAGCAAGGGCGCACCTACTCAGAGCGTTTAGGCAGATTTGGCAAGACAGAGCGCAGTTATCAACACCCAAACCGTATGCGTGTGGATATCGATTACGGTGGTGATGAAACGGAGTTACGCCAACTCGATGGTGAAGAGGCGTGGAGTCATGGCAAGAAGACGCTGCCTGCCTATGCTGATGCCGTGCGCATGCAGGCATATCGTATCTCTTTGCCGCTGCTGCTGATTGATCAAAAGGATAAGGCGCAAGAGTTGGGATCACGTCAGGATGGCCCCGTGACTTTGCGTGGTTTGATGTTCGATTTTGGTAATGGGCGACAGCTGATTCTGGATGTAAATGACAAAACCAAACGTGTAGCCGGGTCATGGGCGTTTATCGAAATCGAGGGCAATCGCTCAGAGTTTGCCACGCTATATGATGATTACCGCATGGTAGATGGCAAGCTGGTGGCGTTTAAAGAGACTCACTACGCCATGGGTGGCCCCATTGGTTATACCGAGCTGAAAGAGATTAACTTTGCGCCGGAATTTCTGGCTAACACCTTTAAGCCTGCCAACTAATGTTGCGAATTTCCCGCAACGTTGCCATCCCGTTTCAGGAGATAGAGCTCAGCTACATCCGCGCCCAGGGCGCGGGTGGTCAAAATGTGAACAAAGTTTCTACGGCTGTTCACCTGCGTTTTGATATTACCGCTTCGTCGTTGCCGCAAAGCTATAAAGAGCGCTTGCTGGCTCATAAAGATCACCGCATCACTGCAGATGGCGTGATTATCATTAAGGCGCAGAGATTCCGTAGTCAGGAGAAGAATCGCGAAGATGCTTTGGCGCGATTAGCCGAAATAATAAAAGCTGCGATGGTGACGCAGAAAAAGCGTCATGCAACGAAGCCGACGCGGGCTTCACAAAAGCGCCGCATGGACAGCAAGGCCAAGCGTGGCCAGCAAAAGGTATTACGCGGGAAAGTGGATTACTAAAAGGCGTCCCGAAGTCAGTGTGCCTAGGGACGCCTGAATGATTAGTCAGCTTTGCGTTGTTGAACGTTTTGCAGGATGTTCAGGCGCTCTTCTTCATCTGCGCGAGGCCATGCATTAATTTCATCCATGCTTCTGTAGCAACCCATGCAAATGCCTTCTTCATTGATAGCGCATTCGCCGATGCAAGGTGATTGTGTTACGTCCAAATTAGAAGCTGTGGCCGCAGTGCTCATTGGTGGAACCTCATTCTCTATAATATTCAGTGTGTGCCAGGTTTTAAATCCAGCGATTAAACCTAGTGCAGGGGTCGGATTTTAATCGAAAACCGCCCTAAAATGAAGCACAGCGTTGCCCAGCGTTAAATGCTGCTGGATTTACCTGCGTTATAGATGGGGTTACCACTGCTGTGATAGCGCTGAAGAATCTCAACGGCTTCATCGCGCAACACATCACGTACGACATGAATACCGCGTTGTTCCAGCTCTTCAAAAATATTGCCCGGCTTGGGGCCTTCGTCAAAGCCGATGGCGCGGGCATCTTCATCCCTTGCGCCGCAAATCATGCTATCAACGCCGGACCAGATTACCGCCCCGAGGCACATGGTGCAGGGTTCGCAGGTGGTGACCAGTTGCATATGGCTTTTGCCATGGTTGCTTAGGTCGTAGGAGTGCAGTGCTTGTTCGGCCTGAATCAGCGCAACAACTTCCGCGTGGAGTACCGAGCAATTGGTGGGGGTGACCAGATTCATGCCGATGGAGATTAGCTTGCCTTGCTCATCGAATACCGCAGCGCCAAAAGGTCCGCCACCGTGTTTGATGTTTTCGGCAGCGACCTCTAAAGCAAGGGACATGCGTTCTTCGGTGTTGGCAAAAATATCGCGTTGGGCCAAAAAGGTTTTGGTCCAATCTGGTAGGTCTATATGTATAGATGCTTTTGCCATGTCAGTTTGATTGTAATGAAAAAAGGCCGGGGGTTCCGGCCTTTTTTCAAACAGGGGTTAACGTTTTAGGTTGGCAAACGCTGCCGCCATGGCTGATTGCGGTTGTCCCTGTTGTTGGCGAGGTTTGCGTTGGCCGCCGCGCGAGTCGCTGCGCATATTGGCTGCACGCTCTTCTTTGATACGCTCACCGCCGTCAGACTGTTTCTTCATGCTTAGGGCAACACGCTGACGCTTCAGGTCGACATCCAGTACGCGCACCTTAACCACGTCGCCAGCTTTTACTACTTCCCTTGGGTCGGAGACGAACTTGTCTGCGAGCTCGGAGATGTGTACCAAGCCATCCTGGTGTACGCCCACATCAACAAAGGCACCGAAGTTAGTCACGTTAGTGACGACACCTTCCAGCATCATGCCTTCTCTTAGGTCGGAGACTTTCTCTACGCCTTCCTGAAAGTTGGCGGTGGTGAATTCAGGGCGTGGGTCGCGGCCAGGTTTGTCCAGCTCGTTCAAAATATCGCGGACGGTGGGTTCACCGAATTGTTCGTCGGTGAAATTTTTCGGGTCGAGCTTTTTCAAAAAGGCGCTGTCGCCGATGATGTCGCGCAGATCTTTGCTGGAAGATTCAGCAATGCGCTGCACAACAGGATAGGCCTCTGGGTGAACGGCGGAGGCATCCAATGGGTTGTCACCATTCATGATGCGCAGGAAGCAAGCAGCCTGTTCGAAGGCTTTAGGGCCAAGGCGCGCGACTTTTAATAGCTCTTTGCGATCTTTGAATGCGCCATTACTGTCGCGGTGATCGACGATATTTTGCGCTAATGTGGTGTTAAGTCCCGCGATTTGCGCCAGAAGTGCGGCGGATGCGGTGTTCACATCTACGCCGACTGCGTTTACGCAATCCTCAATGACCGCTTCCAATGACTTGGCCAGTTGGCTTTGGTTTACATCGTGTTGGTATTGGCCCACACCGATGGCTTTGGGTTCGATCTTCACCAGCTCGGCCAGTGGATCTTGCAGGCGACGGGCGATGGAGACAGCACCACGCAGTGATACGTCCAAGTCAGGGAATTCGCGCGCGGCCAGTTCTGAAGCTGAGTAAACGGAAGCACCTGCTTCGGAAACCATAATTTTGGTCAGTTTCAGATCTTTGTGTTGTTTGATCAGGTCTCCAGCCAGTTTATCGGTCTCACGTGAGGCAGTGCCATTGCCGATGCTCACCAGATCAACGTTATGTTTCTTGGCTAATGCAGCCAGAATGTGGATCGATTGATCCCACTGATTCTTTGGTGCGTGTGGGTAGATGGTCGCGGTGTCCACCACTTTGCCGGTGTTATCGACTACGGCTACTTTTACGCCGGTGCGCAGACCTGGGTCGAGGCCAAGTGTGGCGCGCGGGCCAGCCGGGGCGGCCAATAACAGATCTTTCAGGTTGGAGGCGAAGACTTTGATCGCTTCCAGCTCGGCCTGTTCACGCAGGCGTTTTTTCAACTCCATGTCGATGTGCATGGAAAGCTTTACGCGCCATGTCCAACGCACGGTGTCGCCCAGCCATTTGTCTGCCGGGCGGCCTTGGTTTTCGATGCCAAAACGGCGCGCCACCATTGCCTCACCTGCGGTCGGTGTGCGGTTGGCCATTGCCTCTTCATCACCGGGCAGTTCCAGTGTCAGGTTAAGAAAGCTTTCGGTACGACCGCGGAACATGGCCAGTGCGCGGTGTGAGGGCACATCTTTAATGGGTTCGGCTTTGTCGAAGTAGTCGCTGAATTTGGCGGCTTCGTTCTCTTTGCCGTCGACCACTTTGGAACGCAGCAGGCCGTTTTCCCAAGCGTAGTCACGCAGTTGGCCGACCAGTTCGGCGTCTTCAGCAAAACGTTCCATGAGGATTTGGCGTGCGCCATCCAGTGCAGCGGCGGAATCTTTTACTTCTTTGTCCGTGTTGATGTATTTCGCGGCTTCGGTTTCAGGATCAAGATTTGGATCTTCAAACAGCGCATCGGCCAGTGGTTCCAGACCCGCTTCGATAGCAATCTGTGCCTTGGTGCGGCGTTTGGGTTTGTAGGGCAGGTATAAATCTTCCAGGCGGGTTTTGGTGTCCGCATCCATGATCGAGGCTTTCAGTGCCTCAGTCATCTTGCCCTGTTCTTCAATGGACTTAACCACTACCAGGCGGCGCTCTTCCAGCTCACGCAGGTAGCCAAGGCGCTCTTCCAGTGTACGTAATTGGGTATCGTCCAGTCCGCCGGTCACCTCTTTACGGTAACGGGCGATGAAAGGAACTGTGGCGCCTTCGTCCAGCAGGCCAATGGCTGCGATGATTTGCGCCTCTTTGGCGTTCAGTTCCTGTGCGATACGTTGTTCGATTGGTGGGAGTGCCATGCGGTTAGATCCTTCCTTCCATTTACTGCACGAGATGATGCGAACGGCGTGAGCCGTGGGGCGATCATTATAGTCAAAGCGGTTAGAGCCTGTTAACACTAATTAAAAGGCTCTGGGGATGGAGGAGGAAAAAGGTGGGGCTTATTTAACGCGGCGAGTTGCAAATATTGCAGTGAGCGCCAGTAGCCACAGGTTGAGACTACCGCCACCACCACCGCCTTCACTACTGTTTTCGGCAATGGCTGTGGTATTGACTGATTTGCTGCTGGTGGCCAGATCAGTGGTGAAGATCATACTGTATTGCTGGGCACCTTGAATGCTATGACCGCTGACCTCGAGGGTCCATTCTCCTGCTGTAGGTTGATCCACCAGAATCTGCTCAATGTTATCAATATGGTTTGGTTGATCTTGGCGTGCGGGGCTCGCCGGGGAGCTCTGGCCGCTGAGTGTGAATGGATAATATGTGGTGCCGTCCGGTGAGATCAATGTCAGGTCGATGTCATTCACCAGTGCTGTTGCTGCATAAGGGGCGCCGGCTGGGTCAATCCAGGCGATAGTGGCGCGGATCTCCTGGTCATCTCCACCTACCGCTAATTTAAACGTTTGCGTGACGTTGTGGGTGATGCTGGATTTGCGTAATACGTTGCCAGTGCCGCCATCGGTCTTGAGTAGTGTTCCTGCCTTGTTGGCATTCATAACGCCCCAGCCATAGCTGTAATCCGGGCCGGGTAGTCCTTGGTCGGTGGCTGTGTGGGCGATGAGTACTTTTGCATCGGCTGCAGTAAATTGGCTATTAAAAAGCTGATCGTGCAGCTCTTTAAGAAGTGCTAGCGCGCCGGTGACTGCGGGTGTCGCCATGGAGCTGCCGGTCATATGGCCGTAACTGCTGTTAGTCATGGTGGAGTAGACAGAAAGGCCGTTGGCGACAACATCTGGTTTGATGCGACCATCGTCGGTTGGTCCCCAGCCACTGAAATTGCTGATTGTGCCGATGTCGTTAACGGCGCCGACGGTGATGATGTTTTTGGCTGAGCCTATTGAATCGATAGAGTCATAGTCGCCATCGGGGGCGTGGTAGTCATAGTGCAGTGTGCTTGAATCGCCCAAGTGGTGGTGGCCTTGTCCGGCCAGTGGGCCAAAATCGTTGCGGTTGTTGCCGCTGGATTTGACGACGATGGTTTTGGTGGAACTAATAAAAGAGTCCCAGGTTTGGGCGCCGCCGGTATAGCGACCAAAGTCGCTATCTTTCTCTTCACTGGGGTGACCAAACCATGTCCAGATTCCGCTGGTGTAGTAGCCTTCGCTCCAGCCGCTGATGTAGCCCCAGGAGTGGTTGTTCAGATCAGCATTAAAGTTCTGACTGGCATAGCGCATTTCGGTGGGGATGTCGCCATAAAAGTCGTAAGAGACATAACTGGCCTGAGGCGCCATACCGCGCGCAGATGGATTGTTTTGTCCGCTGCTGATCAATGTGCCGGTAACGTGAGTCGCGTGGTTTGAGCTGTTGTTTCCCTGTGCAATGGTGATGCGCCCGGCAAGATCTGGGTGATCGCTTTGTGGAGTGGCGCCTTCCCAGCCCGCAATGATGATGCCCGCACCGGTGAGTTCCGGAATGCCCTCGCGGAGCTTGGTGACACCAATCAGCTCGGCTGACTGAATGTTGTCTTGTGCGATCGGCGCGGCGGGTTCTTCAATCCAGCGTACCGAATCCAGATAGATTAAAGATAATAGCTGCTCGGCGGGTAGTGTGACCAGCAGGCGATAGCCGCTCATAAAATCATCGTGCTGAACTGTAGCGCCTAACGCCGCCAGTTTTGTCGAGATTTCACCAAAGGTTGTGTTGGTGAAAAAGGCGACATCCAGTGTGAGCTGTGCTCCATCCACTGCGAGTGCAGATAGGCCAAATTCCAGTAGGGATGCAGGCAGTTTATCGCTGGGGTAGAGGTTGCCCATTGCACGGACGAATCCCAGTGCATGAATCGTCTCTAGCGTGTCGCTGTTTGCGTGGCTAATCCAGGTGTTTTCTGGGATATAGTCGACCAGTTCGATGCTAAGCCCTGCCAATTGCTCTTTTTGTGCCTCTG
>JBNKYV010000023.1:0-3976 GCA_050301075.1 Gammaproteobacteria bacterium | reverse complement strand
GCGTATACAGGCGGAGATCGATAAAAGTAATGTGGAAGAGGCGTTGCAGAAAGAGGTTGCGCAGCGCACGGAAGAGCTAAAACAGGCAAATTTAAAACTTGAAAAGGCCGTTGCCGAGCTTGAGGCACATCGGGATGTGTTGGAGGTGAAAATTCAGACAGATGGATTAACCGGTGTCCTTTCGCGTGAATATTTTATGGATTTGGCGGAACAACAGCTCAAGTTAGCAAAGCGACACCACTTTGATGTCTCTTTTCTCTTTATTGATCTTGATTACTTTAAAGAGGTGAATGATCAGTTTGGCCATATGGTGGGAGATGATGTGTTGCGCGAGGTCGCCAGCCGCATTTCGCGATGTGTACGTGATACCGATCTGCTTGCCCGTTTTGGTGGGGATGAGTTTGTTCTGCTTTCACCCTATTCTGAGGAGCATGATGCTGTCAGTTTGGCAAACCGCATATTAAAGACGATTTCAGATGCGCCAACCGAAGCCCATGACCAATTAATTCATCAGTCTGTGAGTATCGGCGTGACCACTAGTTCCGGGCAGGTTTACTCTCTCGAAACGCTGATGGAGAACGCAGACAAAGCACTCTACGAATCAAAACAGCAGGGTAGAGATAGCTACAAACTTTTTCGCTAGCTACTTAGCTTTTTTTCAACTTCCAATACCGTTTGTGTCATTGCCAATACGCTATCAGGGTTTAGCGAGATTGAGTGAATTTTGTGTTTCACTAGCCACTGGGTGATTTCCGGGTAATCCGATGGTGCCTGGCCGCAAATTCCTACGTACTTTCTTTCGCGGTTGCAGGCTTCAATGGCCATCTCCATCAGCTTTAAGACGGCAGGGTTGCGTTCATCAAAGCTGGTTACGATACCCGAGTCGCGATCTACGCCAAGTGTGAGTTGCGTTAAATCGTTTGAGCCAATTGAAAAACCATCAAACAGATCGAGAAAGTCATCGGCGAGCAGTGCGTTGGCGGGAATCTCGCACATCATATAAATGTGCAGGCCATTGTCACCCCGTTTCAAACCGTGATCGTGCATGATTTTTAGCACGCCGTGGGCTTCGTTAACACTGCGCACGAAAGGAATCATCAATGCCAGGTTGTCCAATCCCATCTCTTCACGTACGCGTTTCATGGCGATGCATTCTAATGAAAAAGACTCTGCAAACTCTTGCGAGAAGTAACGTGAGGCGCCGCGAAAACCTATCATGGGGTTCTCTTCTTCTGGTTCGAAGAGGTGACCACCAATGAGAGAGGCATACTCGTTAGATTTGAAGTCACTCATACGCACAATGACTTTACGTGGGTAAAATGCCGCAGCGATGGTGGCAACCCCCTCAGCAAGACGTTGTACGTAAAACTCTTTGGGTGATTCGTAGCCTTGAATCAGTGGTGTGATCTGATTTTTTAGGGCGTTATCCAATTCATCAAAACCGAGCAACGCACGGGGATGGATGCGAATGCTGTTGTTGATAATAAACTCCAAACGCGCCAACCCTACACCCTCACTGGGCAGCCGGCTGGTTTCAAAGGCCATCGCCGGGTTGGCAAGGTTAAGCATGATGTGGGTTTTAGGTTTTTTCAGATTATTTAGATCAATCTCTTCAAGAATATATTCTTGTTCACCTTGGTATATGTAACCGCTGTCGCCTTCTGCGCAGGAGATAGTGACCATCTCACCAGTTTTAATAGTTTGTGTTGCGTCACCACAGCCGACAACCGCGGGAATGCCCATCTCGCGGGCAATGATGGCAGCGTGACAAGTACGCCCGCCACGATTAGTGACGATGGCCGCCGCTGTTTTCATCACGGGTTCCCAATCCGGATCGGTGATGTCGGTCACCAGAACTTCGCCGGGGTGCAGGGCGTGCATGTCGGCGGCTTCAAAAATAACACGTGCTTTGCCCGTGGCGATTTTTTTACCGACGCTTTTGCCTTCTGCCAGTATTGGGCCACGTGTTTTGAGGTGATACGTTTGGGCGATGGAGCGGTTATCGCCTGCCTGAACAGTCTCAGGGCGTGCCTGTACGATAAACAGTTCATTGGTAATGCCATCACGTGCCCACTCGATATCCATCGGGCGTTGGTAGTGTTGTTCAATCACCATGGCTTGTCGCGCTAGCTCCAGAACCTCATCATCGTTAATGGCAAAGCGTGAGCTGTCTTCAGTATTTACCGTGACGTTATAGGTCGACAGTCCGGCCATAGGGTCATGGCTGTAGACCATCTTGATTTTCTTTTCACCCAGATGTTTTTTGATGATGGGGCGGAACTGCTTGCCTACCATGGGTTTGTAAACATAAAACTCATCCGGGTTAACGGTGCCCTGTACGACGTTTTCTCCCAAACCATAAGCAGCGGTAATAAAGACCACATCGCGAAAGCCGGTTTCGGTATCCAGCGTAAACATAACGCCCGAGGCACCAAGGTCTGAGCGCACCATTTTCTGTACACCGATGGAGAGCGCTACATCCAGATGGGTAAATCCTTTGTCTACACGGTAGGAGATGGCCCGATCAGTAAACAGTGATGCATACACCTGCCGGCACGTGGTTAGTAAATATTGATCGCCGCGAATGTTGAGATAGGTCTCCTGCTGGCCGGCGAAGGAGGCAGTGGGCAAGTCTTCAGCGGTGGCTGAGCTACGCACTGCGACATCGGTGTTGTCGCCGTACTCATCTTCCAGTTGATGGTAGGCGCCAAGAATTTCATCCACTAGGTCGGGTGGTAATTCGCTGTGGAATATCCAGCTGCGAATACGCGCGCCGGTTTCCGCCAGTGCCCGTGTGTCGTGTGTATCCAGCCCCTCTAGCGCTTGGCCGATACGGGTTTCCAGATCGTTATGCTGAATAAAATGGCGGTAGGCATCGGCCGTCGTTGCAAAGCCATTGGGTACATTGACTCCTTGGCTGCTCAGTGATCGGTACATCTCTCCCAGTGAGGCGTTTTTTCCGCCAACAACGGGAATGTCGGAGATGCTGAGTTCGCTAAAACGACGAATGTACTGCATGGCCAGTCCTTCGTAACTTTATGGATGAGTTGAATTTTTATACACAAGTTCCGTTACTAAGGATAGACGTTTGTTAACGAATGTCAGTAATTTGGGCTTTAGTATTGCTCCAGGGTAGAGCTTTACCGGAATAGGGGGTAAAGTTGTCTTTCACTTGGAGATAATGTTGACTGCAAAAGGATCAAATGGATATGACAAAACGCCATTATTTCTCGTTTGCCCTGATATTGCCCGTGATGGCTACGTTATGGGCGAATCAGGCAATGGCTCAACAGGCATCGGTGGTCATGCAGATGGTGCCTGATGAGGTGCCAGCAGGGAAAGAGTTCACAGCTATTATTCAATATAAAAATACCGGGCAATATGCATGGAACGATAACGTTGATGTGCATCTCGCTTCTGTAAAAACTCAACCGTGGGATCTGTATCGCACACCTATTGAACCAGGCAAGAATATTTCTCCAGGCCAAACCGTTACGTTTAAACCCAAAATCATGGCCCCGTTAATTCCTGGGGAGTACGTACTGCAATGGCAGATGCGCCAGGGAGCAAAAGCATTCGGCGAACCCACTACACCGGTTAAAGTGCGAGTGACTGGCGCGATGATGCCATTCAACCTGTCAGAGTTTGTCTATCAAAAAGTACCCGCTGTGATGGGAGTAGGGGAAACCTATACTGTCACGTTACAGTTTAAAAACACGGGCGATACGGTATGGACGCCAGGGCAGTTTTCTCTGGTTAGCGTAGACCCTGCTGCTGCCATTACCTGGGCGGTAGACGCGGTTGATATCAAGACCCATGCGGTAACACCACCGGGCGGTTTTCAAACCTTTCGTTTTGATGTAGTTGCGCCAGCTGAACCCGGCACCTATAACTTTGAATGGAAAATGCAGCAAAAAGGGGTAGGAACGTTTGGCCAGGTGAGTCAGGCTATGGATATTCAGGTGGTTAAAGCAAA
>JBNKYV010000022.1:0-7601 GCA_050301075.1 Gammaproteobacteria bacterium | reverse complement strand
CGCCACTTTGATTGGCGGAGTAGTTTTAGGCATGACAATAACGGCCTTGATACCCAGCTTTTGTGCAGATAGCGCAACACCTTGGGCGTGATTACCTGCCGAAGCCGCAATTACCCCTTTCGCCTTTGCCTCTTCAGACAGACTGGCGATCTTGTTATAGGCACCGCGCAATTTAAATGAAAATACTGGCTGCAAATCTTCACGCTTTAGCAATACATTATTGCCAAGGCGTGTGGACAGACGCTTCATGTTGGACAGCGGCGTTTCAACGGCAACGTCGTAAACACGCGCCCGTAATATCTTTTCTATGTATTTCTGTGGCATGGAGGGGAAAATATCAGTTTCTATTTGTGCTGCATAGGGGCACAGGCGACAACACGACCTGTGCCCGTCGCGCAGAGGCTAACACGCCTCTTCGAAATAGTGTTTAAACTCGTCGGCAGGAACCGGCTTGTAATAGAAGTGGCCATACCCCAAATCACAACCCGCCTCTTTGAGAAAACGCAGCTGCTCTTCGGTCTCTATCCCTTCAGCAATCACACTCATCCCCAATTGATGACTCATATCGATAATGGCATGCGTTACCCCCGCATCTTTTGGGTTTGAGGTTATGCTCTGAATAAACGGCCGAGCGATTTTAATCGCCTCCACAGGAAAACGCTTCAACTCAATCAAGGAGGTGTAACCGGTGCCAAAGTCATCTACGGTGAGCCCAATCCCCATATCGCGCACCGATTGCAGAAGCTCGACGGTTTCATCTACGTGCTCCAGCATTACGCCTTCGGTAATATCCATCGCCAACCCGAGTTGGTTGGGCGATACGTGGCTGCATGACAAAACATCCATCAGATGCGAAACAAACGACTTATTGCTGCACTGGCGGGCAGAAATATTGATAGAAGTCCTCACCAACAACACATTCTGGCTACGCCACTCCTCAAGTTGCTTGATGACATTCTTCAGCACCCAGTCACCAATCGCCAGAATCAGCCCGGTCTCCTCCGCCAACGGAATAAAGTCTTTAGGATAGAGCAAGCCGCGCTCAGGATGGTGCCAACGAATCAGCGCCTCGGCACCGACGATCTTGCCACTCTCCAACTGAACTAACGGCTGGTAATAGAGCTCCAGCTCGTTATTTTCCAGGGCATGATGAAGCTCCCGCTCGGTTTTGGCATTCAGTTGCGCCTCACGGTTCATCTCTTCGGTGAAAAAGGCATAGCGATTACGCCCCGAGTTTTTCGCTCGATACATCGCCATATCTGCATATTTGAGCAGCGAATTTAAGGTGTCGGCATCATCAGGATAAAGGGCAATCCCCACGCTAGCGCTTATCAAAGAGCTATCATTCTCTAACAACTCAAAAGGCTTATTAAGGACTGAGATTATTTTTTGCGCCACATGTTTTGCACTGTGGCTGTGCTGGGTATTCGGTAACACCACGCAAAATTCATCACCACCGATACGCGCAACAGTATCGCTTTCGCGCGCACAGGCTTTCAGGCGCCTTGCAGTCTCAATTAACAGTTTGTCACCGGCCTCGTGGCCCAAGGTGTCATTCACCCACTTAAACCGGTCGAGATCTACATAAAGTAATGCGACAGAGTGTTGATCGCGATTAGCCGCGTGAATCGCCTGTTCGAGCCGGTCCACCACCAGCGACCGGATGGGCAGTCCCGTTAACGCATCATAATTAGCCTGATGCCAGATCTCTTCCTGATACTTTTTGCGCTCACTAATATCAATAAAAGTAACGGTAGCCCCTTGCTGGCTATCATTCTTGTTAATCGGGTTACAACGAAACTCAACGGGAAAATGACTACCATCGCGATGTAGAAAATATCCACCATCCCAGCACAACCCTTCACCCGTGCGATGTACTTGGCAGGCATGGCAACTAGCACTGCCTGAATTCAGGTCCCCGGGGCAATTAAACCCGGTCAACTGACGCATGTTCTTGCCAACCAGGTCATCTGCAACGTCGTATCCCAATTGCGTAGCACAAGCATTGTTCGCAAAGGTGCAACGACCATCGATATCAATGCCGTAGATCCCCTCTTCGGTCGACTCTAGCAAACGTGTCAGCAGCTCCTCCCGCTCTTTGAGTTGTTTATGCAGCACCACGCTGGCCAACAACTCTTCGATGCGTTCGGATATTTCGGTAAACAGGCGTTGATCTTCCTCTACCCACTCAAGCTCATATCGACACTGATGCAACCCTAGCAACCAGGGCTTGCCAACACGCGGCCGGATGGCGATATACATTTGCGAACGGACCGCCAGTTGCTGACTCAACACCTCATCATCCACATGGCGCTGAACCACAGGGGTTTGACTCACCAGGGCCTGCGACATCATGGCGCGAATCGCACCATCAATGGCGATGCCTTTGCCTTTGGAATACATACGCGGATATTCAGGGGCCGCATCTTCCACCGGCATGTCACACTTCTGGGCATAGGGGTCACACGGATACAATAGCCATGCACGGTCAGCCTGAAATACGTCGCGCATCACCGCGACACAGTTCGCTAACCAGCTTTCAGGCTCTGGGGTTTTAGCAATCGCCTGCACCACGCGGTGCATACGGTTTAGATAGCGAGAACGGTCCCTTTGCACCTGCTCAATGCGACGACACTCACGTACCTCATCTGAAAGCTGCTTATTGATCGCCTTTAAGCGACTCATACGTTTCGAGCTGCTACTTTCCAGCTCATGCAGCTGCTCTTCAAGCTTGTGCTGCACACCCTCCGCAGCTCTCAGCTTTTCGTGATCCGAAAAATCCTGAAACAGATACACCACATGGGAGGGCTGTTTTGAACCTTCGCAAACAGGCAATATCTGGAGTTCAGCGCTAATCGGGGAGTTACCTCTGCGCGCAAGTTTAAGCATTGTGCGATGCTTTGCTGCGTTCAGCAAAACATCATCAAGTGACTGTTTTAATGAAAACTCTGGCTGTTCCAACACGATCGACTGAAGGCTTTTGCCACACAAATCTGCGGTTGAGAGCCCTGTTAACTCCTCAAATGCCGAGCTGGCATATACGATTGGACAATTTTCAAGCCTAGGATTAGAAATCAAGATGGCGCAGCTATCCATCACTGCTGCGCGTGAGCACACGACTGCTGCCTCCTCGTGTGACAATGGTTGTAGCCGCTCCCTATCCATTCAAATCCCCTATCTATATGTTGGGGGTCATCGCCGCCATCAACCACGGCTCTGCAGGCCCTTTTTATACTTCTCCCTCAGCTTTTAGTTTAGACAAAAAAGCCAAATTATCCTTACGAACAAAACGTGTATTTTAGAGTTTTCACAAATATCAATATAAGAACTATCTATATATGCTTCGCTAGGTCATGACTTATAGCGAGACTCCCGGTATCATTGCCCGCAAATCGAAAACAATCTTTATATAAGAAGGTGGATTTATGGCCCTGTCACAAGACGAAATGAAAAAACAGGTCGCCGACGCGGCGTTGGAATATGTTGAAGCAGGCATGATTGTCGGTATCGGTACCGGCTCTACAGCTAACCACTTCATTGATGGCCTGGCCAAGATGAAGGGCAAAATCGAAGGTACTGTTGCCAGCTCAGAAGCCAGTGCAGAGCGTCTGCGTGGCCACGGCATTGAAGTATTCGACCTGAACTCAGTAGGCAACATTCCTCTGTACGTTGACGGCGCGGACGAGTCCAACAAATACCTGCACCTGGTAAAAGGTGGCGGTGGCGCACTGACTCGCGAAAAGATTGTGGCAGCTGCTTCTGAAAAATTCATCTGCATCGCTGATGAATCCAAACTGGTAGACATATTGGGCAAATTCCCACTGCCAGTGGAAGTTATCCCAATGGCTCGCAGCTATGTTGCCCGCCAGCTGGTTAAACTCGGTGGTGAGCCGGTTTACCGTGACGGTTTCGTTACCGACAACGGCAACATCATCCTGGATGTACACAACCTGGAAATTCTCAATCCGGTTGAGATGGAAGTCACCCTGAACGCCATCGTTGGTGTTGTCACCAATGGCCTGTTCGCACAGCGCCCTGCAGATGTACTGTTGCTGGGTACGCAAAACGGCGTAGATACCCTTAAGTAATCTGTGAATGCCCGCCCTCTAATGGGGCGGGCATTTCTTCCCTATATGCCCAAGATACTCATCACCCTCGGCATTATTCTGATTGTCCTTGGCCTACTCTGGCCACTGATCCAAAAATCCGGACTTGGCCGCCTACCCGGCGATATTGCTATCGAAAAAGAGAACTTCAAATTCTATTTCCCAATCGCCACCTCTATTCTTATCAGCATCATCGTCAGTCTGTTAATCTGGTTATTCATGCGCAAGTAACAGATACCGATAACCATTTCAGACAATAAACACCGTATTTCGCCAGGATGACGACACCCAGGGAACAGTATCAACGTGATATCGAACAGCGAGATTTTCGTCTTGATCACGCACAAATGGCCGCCCTGGAGCATTTAGAGTCACTGCATAACCGACTTATTCACACACCGGTTCACAAACCCAGCTTTCTCGATCGTCTGCTAAACAAAAAAACACCACCGATTAAAGGACTCTACATCTGGGGTGGCGTTGGACGTGGCAAAACCTATTTGATGGACCACTTCTATGATGCCCTGCCATTCAAAGAAAAACGCCGCACGCACTTCCACAACTTTATGCAGGGCATCCATAACGAACTCAAATCGTTATCCAAAACAACCGATCCGCTCAACATTGTTGCCTCACGCATCGCCAGTGAGATTCGCGTGTTATGCCTAGATGAATTTCATGTCAACGATATTGGTGATGCGATGTTGCTGGCAGGCATACTCAAAGCGCTGTTTGAAAATCAGGTAACGTTAATCACCACGTCCAATATTGCACCGGACGAACTTTATAAGAACGGTCTGCAACGTGAACGTTTTCTACCGGCTATTGCGTTATTAAATGAGCATACCCATGTGCATCATCTCGATAGTGAAACAGATTACCGCATGGAGTTACTGGAACGCACCGGCACCTATCATGTCATAGAAGAGAATACAGATACGCTTTTGGAACAGCAGTTCACCGCTTTAGCGCCAGGGGAAATCGAACGCCATGCAAAACTACACGTCAACAATCGTGAAATAGAAACCATCGCGGAAAGCGATGATGTGGTGTGGTTTGATTTTCAAGCGATTTGCGAAACACCGCGCTCAGCATCGGACTACATCGCCATTGGCGAAGACTATCACACAGTAATGATTAGTAATGTGCCGCAGCTAAGCGAAGCAAAAGATGATGTCGCACAACGTTTCATTCATCTTATTGATGCGCTGTACGACCACAACGTCAAAACAGTCATCAGCGCTGCAACAAAACCATCTCAAATCTACGGAGGCCAGCGCCACACCTTTGCCTTCCAACGCACCGCCAGCCGTCTGCAAGAGATGGCTAGCGAAGCATATTTATCCAAGGCGCATCGAATTTAATTACGAACGAGTACAGCGGCAAAAAAGCCATCAGTATTGTGCCTATGCGGGTAGAGCTGTAAATAATCACCCGTTTCTATTTCAATCTTCTTGGGTAAAGCCTCTTTCGCGGGCAGCACAGAGAAATCAGGATGCTTTTGTAGAAAAGCATTCACGATATCCTCATTCTCTTCTTTTAGCAGCGAACACGTCGCGTAGACCAAACGGCCACCCGATTTTAATAACTTCGCCGCAGATTCCAGAATAGCCGACTGCTTTTCATTTAACTCCGCCACCGATTGCGGTGACTGACGGAATTTCAAATCAGGATTACGGCGCAACGTGCCCATCCCCGAACATGGCGCATCAACCAGCACGCGATCAATCTTGCCGTACAAGCGCTTCACTCTCGAATCTGTTTCGCTATCAATCGCAATGGAGTAGATATTGGAAATACCGGAACGTTTCAGACGCGGCGACAAATTTTTCAGACGCTTTTCAGAAACATCAAAGGCATACAACCGCCCCGTGTTAGCCATTGCCGCTGCTAGCAACAGTGTCTTACCGCCTGCGCCAGCACAGAAATCGACAACCATCTCACCACGTTTCGCACCCACTAACAAACCAAGCAGCTGGCTGCCTTCATCCTGAATTTCCACCTGACCGCTTGTATATAGTTCATGCTTTTGCAGCTGAAACTTTTTCTTCAGGCGAATACCGATCGTCGAATATGGCGTGTCACTCGCCTCGATCCCTTCATCATTCAACAGAGCAATAATTTTTTTGCGTTTACCCTTAAAGGTATTCACACGCAGATCTAAAGGTGCAGATTGCTGCAAACTATAGCCTAACTCGATAATTTCTTCTTCAGGCCAATCCAGCTTATCAATTACCCACTGTGGCAACTCAGCCTTTTCTGCCAAACCTAATTCAGGTTTGCGTGACTTCAGTTCAGCTGCAAACGTTTTTTCATCATCAGTCAGAAAATCAGAAATCTCTTTGACCGAGTGACCACGCACTTTCAACAACGATGCAATTGCCATTCGGCGAGGAGTGATCTCATCGGGGGCAATCAAAGCGTTGAGATAATTAAAACGACGCAAAGTGGCATAAACCGTTTCGCTAATCGCAAAACGATCACCAGCACCTAATTGGCGATGATCACGATAAAAAGCAGAGATCACTGCATCTGCTGGTTTATCAAACGGCAACACACGCGCAAGCGCTTCGACGATGCCTTCAAACTGGTGGTGGGTTAATGCCATAACAATTAGCCTTTCATCGCCTCTAATTCATCCCAACGCTCATAGGCCTTGCCTAATTCCGCCTCTGCATCATTAAACTGCTCGTTCAACTTAGCGGCTTCATCATTGCCTGCTTTATACAGCTCTGGATCAGCCAGTTTTTGTTGCAACTCATCCACTAACATCTCCAACTCTTCGATCTTGGCAGGCAACGCATCCAGCTCTCGCTGGTCTTTATAGCTGAGTTTCTTGGGCTTGGCTTCGCTCTTAGCTTTGCTATCACCCTTCTCCGCTGGCTTTTCTGTTTTCGACCTGGATGGCACAGGCGTATCTGATTTACGCTGACGCAACCAGTCATCATAGCCACCCACATAGTTATTCACTTGCCCATTGCCTTCAAACACCAAACAATCGGTAACCACGTTATTGATAAAGGCACGATCATGACTGACCAACAGTAGCGTACCTTTATAATCCATCAACAATTCTTCCAATAACTCCAGTGTTTCCACATCCAGATCATTGGTCGGTTCGTCCATTACCAGTACGTTGGCAGGCTTGGTAAAGAGTTTTGCCAATAACAGTCGATTGCGTTCACCACCGGAAAGCGCCTTAACTGGCTGACGCGCACGTTGCGGCGAGAAGAGAAAGTCCTGCATGTAACTAATGACATGACGCGGTTTACCGTCGATGACTATCTCATCTTTACCTTCGACGATGTTATCGATCACGGTTTTTTCCGCTTCCAATTGCGCACGGTGCTGGTCGAAATAGGCAACTTCCAGCTTGGTGCCCATTTTGATATTGCCCTGCTGCGGTTCCAGCTGGCCGAGCAATATTTTTAGCAGCGTGGATTTACCCGCACCATTCGGGCCAATGATGCCGATCTTATCGCCGCGCATGATGGT
>JBNKYV010000021.1:0-13207 GCA_050301075.1 Gammaproteobacteria bacterium | reverse complement strand
AGCTCGAATGGTGTGCTGTAGTTAAGTTCGGTGGTGGGCTTGGGGTTTTCAGCGCGTAGGCGGCGGAATATCTCTGTACGTTTTTCTTTGTTCATGATGGATACAGCGTTTAATTCAAGGTGTTATGGTGCCAGTCGCGCTTTGGCAGGGCAAGGGAACAATTTTATCTGCTTGATATCAAAGCAGAATAAGAGAATGATATAGCGTAATGGCGCCTGCGCCCGATAACTATAATTCACGAAAAAATCCAATCCTGATATTAGGAACGAATCGCATATGTTGAATAATTCCGTGCAGCGAATCCTGCTGGTTGTTGTGTGTTTGATAGGTTACGTCACTCTTCCGGCTCAGGCGGCTGAGGAGGAGCGTTGGGAGAAGGCGATTGACCAGGTGTCCAAATCGGTGCTGGCGATTCGTGTGGATGGCACACGTGCCTTTGACACCGATGTAAACAACTCTGTGCAGGCCACAGGTTTTGTGGTGGACGCCGAGCGCGGGATTGTGCTGACCAACCGCCATGTGGTGAAGCCTGGGCCGGCGGTCGCCACCGGGATGTTTTTGAATCGTGAAGAGATTGATCTGATTCCTATTTATCGCGATCCCATTCATGACTTTGGTTTCTTTAAATACGATCCCTCAGAGCTTGAGTACAACCAGCCTGAGGCATTGCAGTTAAAGCCGGAGCGCGTACAGATTGGGCGCGAGATTCGTGTTATCGGTAACGATGGTGGAGAACAGCTCTCTATTCTTTCCGGCACGATTTCCCGCTTAGATCGCCATGCCCCATCGTATGGCGCTGGCAAGTTCAATGATTTCAATACTTTTTACATTCAGGCGGCATCGTCTACCAGTGGCGGTTCATCCGGCGCGCCCGTGATTGATATTAATGGTAATGCGATCGCTTTGAATGCCGGTGCCAATATGCGCACCGCATCCAGCTTTTATCTGCCTCTGGATCGCGTCGTCGAGGCGTTCAAACGTTTGCAGAAGGGCGAAGCCATCCCGCGAGGAACCCTGCAAACCACTTTCGGTTATGAGGCGTATGACGAGCTACAACGCCTGGGGTTGAGCGATGCAACAGAGCGACAAGTGCGTGAGCAGGACCCTGATGCTATCGGCTTGTTAACAGTCGCTGTCATCGCACCAGAAGGCCCTGCGGCGGATAAGCTAGAGCCCGGTGATATCGTGCTTAAGATTAATCAGGAATGGGTGCGTCATTACGTGGCGCTGGCCGAGGTGTTGGATGGTCACGTCGGTGCCCAAGTTGTGATGACTATTGAGCGCGGCGGCGAAATGATGGATGTTGAGCTTGCCGTGCAGGACCTGGAGGCGATTACGCCCAGTCGCTTTCTCGATGTGGGGGGGGCAATTTTTCACAATCTCTCTTATCAGGTGGCGCGTCCTTTCAATATTCCCATTGAGGGTGTTTATGTGGCTCGTCAGGGCTATATGTTGGGCAATGAAAGCATTAATCGTGGCAATGTCATTATTTCTATTGATGGTAAGGCGGTTAAGAGCATCGATGAGGCGGAAGAGATTCTCAAGGGGATAGCGGACGGTGAACTGTTTGAAGTGCGCTATTTTGGTTTAGGTAATCCCAAGCAAGAGCTTCAGCGTTTTGTCACTATGGATCGTCGCTGGTTTCCAGCGGAGACCTGTCAGCGAGATGATGGCCAAGGATTATGGACGTGTCAGGCGTGGCCAGCTCCCCCCGAGAATCATGTGCAGAAACCGGGATCGACGACCTTCGCTGATTCGGATGATCGTCGTATAGAAAAGCTATCGCCCTCTATCGTTACGGTTGAGTTTGATATGCCTTATCCAGTCAATGGCATTCGTAATGCTCACTATGTGGGGGCGGGGCTGATTGTTGATGCAGAGCAGGGCTGGGTGTTGGTTGATCGCAATACCATTCCGATTAACATGGGCGATGTACGTATTACGTTTGCAGGTTCATTAGAGGTGCCGGGTAAGGTGGAGTTTATTCATCCTTTCCACAATCTAGCTATCGTCTCCTACGATCCCGCGTTGATCGGTGATACACCGGTTAAAGCCGCCAAGTTTTCCAAGCGCAAGCTAGAGCGTGGTGATGATGTCTGGTTGGTGGGGGCTAAATCGAATCAGCAGTTTACTTCGCATAAAACTACGGTCTCATCGTTGGATATTATCAATCTGCCATTGCCATCTGTGCCCGCATTTCGCGAGACCAATTTGGAGATCGTTAAGCTCACTAGTCAGGTCAATACGGTGGGTGGTGTGTTGAGTGACAAACGCGGCGAAGTGCAAGCCTACTGGACCAGCTTTGAATATCAGAATGGTCGCAATATGGATTTTATTCTTGGCGGGATTCAGGCAGAGGTTGTTGTCGATATGCTGGAGTCCGTCAAGGGGGATTTGAAAAAACACCTGCATGCATTTTCAACTGAAATGCAGATGCTTTCGCTTTCAAAGGCGCGTCGTCGTGGTTTACCAAATGACTGGGCACTGAAAATTGAAAAGCACGATCCCAAACATCGCAATGTATTGTACGTCGTGCGCATTGCCGCAGGCAGCCCTGCTGAAGAGTTGCTAGAAGAAGGGGATTTGATTCTGGCCGTGAATGGCGAGATTGTTAATACTTTTCGCGAAGTAGAGCGTGCTGCGCGTAATAGCAAGGCGATGTTTACAATTTCGCGCAAAGGGGAAATTCTTGATATTGAATTACCTAGTCAAGAGTTAGCCAGTACCAGCGTTGATCGTATCATCGGTTGGGCTGGGGCGGTGTTCCAGTTGCCGCACAGAGAAATGGCAGAGCAACGCGCGCTCACCGAGCCTTCTTTGTTTGTCTCATGGACATGGCCCGGCAGTCCTGCCAGTCATTATGGGTTGAATGCTAACTTAAGATTGATCGAACTGGAGGGTATGCCCGTCACTGGTTTTGAAAGCTTCATCAGTGCGCTGAAAAAGGCTAAGGGGCGTGAGTCCGTGCGTATGAAAGTGCTTACCCTAAACGGGCGTGAACAGGCGCTGACACTTAAACCGGATGAGCACTACTGGCCAACCTATGAATTGGTAAATGGGGCAGAGGGTTGGCGGAGGAGTGTGTTGGAAGCGCTGTAGTTTGTTGCGTGTAGATAAAAACGCCCGATGCAGATTTTGCATCGGGTGTTTTTGTTTTTTGGGTTCCTGAAAAAACTATGGTGTTGGTTCGGGAAAATTGAAAGTAGCGGTAGAACCATATGTTACGGAAACGTTATCGCTACTTAGAAATGTGATCTCTTCATCTGTTGTCGGCTCGTCTGTGTCGGCTACACAGGTGAATGCAATTGTGTAGTTTCCGGCAGGAACAAAACCAATTTCATATTCATAGCTGGCTGAGTCAATGTTGTATTTAACCAGAGAGGTAGTAATAGGGTTCGGCTCTGTTGGGCCTTCATCCGTTGGTGTTACGTTTTCGCCTTCAAACAAATAGACGGCTGCAGATGTGCAGGCTGCGTCTGCTGCTTGAATGGTTGGTACTGTTCCGGTGATATGGCCTGAAGTCTGATCTTGTACCAAGCGTAGCGAAGGTTTTAGTACATAGTCGGAGACTGCTCCTTGTGGTTTGTGAATTGACTTTCTCAAGTCGAAATCGATCGTTAGATCGTTGACGCTGCCGCCCATGATGGTGAAGGCGTTGTGCAATTTCAGTCCGGTCTCTGAGCCGCTAGGGATATAGAGTGAATGAGTGCCTGTACTGTTGACTAAGTAGGAATCTCCCGTGATGGTATCTCGTTCAGCCTTAACTTTCAGGCGCATCCAGTTGTAGGTGCCTGAAAGGATTGTTTCATCTTCAACCAGAAAGCTGAAATCACTGCCTTGTAAATCCAGTAGATTAATTTCTTTGGGCGTTGCAAAGTCTATATCGAAGGCGTTTCCAGAAGTTGGTTTTAGTTCAACTCCTGTAAACGTAATCCAGACTTGTAGTGCGTCATCCACTGGCGCATCTGTCACGGCCAAGTTCAATGTGCCTGTGCTGCCGTTGTTACTGGTGCTACCATCATTGCAGCCACTCATGGCCAGTGCCAATACAGGCGCTGCAATTAATGTTTTGCTTAAGTTGTTCATAAGTCGTCTTCCTTTGGAAACTGCTTTATCTATATCTATTTTTGTTGTAATTCTGTTTTTATTATGGGCGATAACGGCACTCTGGAACAGGTGTTGCCAATGGGTGACAATACCGCTTAACCTGGAAACATATCCCGCCCATACTGTTCCAATTCATCCAAAACTTTCAGGTCGTTCTCGGTGCGTTCAGGTGCTTCGCGCAACTGTTTGATTTCTTCATAAAATGCTGACGTGTCTACACGTGCTGCACGAAACTCTTGCCAACGTGCTTTTTCTTCTTCTGTCAGTGTTTCTGGCCAGTTGCGTGCGCGCATGCGGAATAGCATCTCGGGTAAACGGCTATCAGCAAAGGGTGGGTTGTAACCGGTCAGCTCTTCCGGTGGCATGGTATGTACGTGGGCCATGCGTTCTTTGTCGTCATCGCTAAAGAAGGGACCGCCGTAGAGCATTTGGTCAGGGTCTGTGCGTTTTTCAAACTCGGTTTCGCTAAAGACTTTTTGTATTTTTTTCGCTAATCCTGGCTGGCTTTTGAGTGTGTCCAGGTTCTGGCGACAGACATTTAAATCTATGTTGTACTTCTTGGCGGCTGCTGCATCCAGTGTCATAAATGGTGCAATAATCGGACATTTATTGGCATGAACGGTTTTTAATGGAATGCGTTCAACACCTTCGGGCAATTGATCGTTCGGTGTAAAAATGCGTTCGTGAATTTTTGCGGCCCCGAGGTTGATAAGATCTTTAGGGTCAACGCTCAGGTCGTAGACGATGACACCATTTTTGTTGATTGGGTGTTGTGCGACAGGCACGACGACAGCCATGTTCCCTTTCTCTGCTGGATACATACCAGAGATATGCAGCACAGGTTTCTGCTCGCGCAGATTGAGCATTTTGAACACTTTGTTTTTCTTGCGATTTTCTAACGCAAATTCAAATAGCTTTGGCTGCTGTTCTTTGATGAGTTTGGCCATGGCGATAGTGGCATATACATCAGAAAGCGCGTCATGTGCCGATTCGTGAGCAATGCCGTTGGCAATGGTGAGGTCTTCCAGGCGGACGCTGGGGCGGCCTTCGTCATTCACTGGCCATGTAATACCTTCAGGACGCAAAGAGCGCGTCATGCGTACCACGTCTAGCAGATCCCAGCGGGAGCAACCGTTCTGCCATTCACGGGCATAGGCGTCCATCAGGTTGCGATAGAGAACGTGACGGGTGAACTCGTCGTCGAAACGCAGGCTGTTGTAACCCAATACACAGGTGTTGGGTTGTGAAAATTCAGCATTAATTTTCTTGATGAACTCAGCTTCCGGGATGCCTTCTTTTAATGCCTTCTGTGGCGTAATACCAGTAATTAGGCATGAGGTGGGATTGGGTAAAAAATCATCCGCAGGTTTGCAGTACATCATCAATGGCTCGCCAATGATGTTCATGTCCATGTCTGTGCGCACACCGGCAAACTGCGCGAGGCGGTCTTTCATTGGGTTAAGACCAAAGGCCTCGTAGTCGTACCAGTAAAAGCTTGGTTCACTCATGAAATTACTCGGATTTTGAAATGGTCAGGGGACTTTAACATATCTCCACCTGTGGTATGCAGGCGGTGAAGAGAGGGAAAAAGGGTGGGGCAGTGCCCACCCGATTTTAAGATGGGATTAGGCTATTAATCCCAGATTGTTCCACAACTTGGTGGTTGGGCCGGTTTGATTCATCGTGTAGAAATGTAAACCAGGTGCACCCTCATCAAGCAGTTTGCTGCATAGTTCTGTGACCACCTCTTCACCAAAAGCGATGATAGAGTCGCGGTCGTCACCATAACCATCCAAACGCTTGGCAATCCAGCGAGGGATCTCTGCTCCACACATATCAGAGAAGCGCTTTAGGTTGCTGGCGTTGGTGATGGGCATGATGCCAGGGATGATCGGCAGGTCCACGTCCAATTTTTCACAATCATCGACGAAACGGAAGTAGGCGTCAGTATTGTAAAAGTATTGAGTGATTGCCGCATTGGCTCCAGCTTTGATCTTACGGGCAAAGTTTTCTACATCCTTTTGCATGTTGCCAGCTTGAGGATGCATTTCTGGATAGGCAGCGACTTCAATATGAAAGTGGTCTCCTGTCTCTGCACGGATGAACTCCACCAACTCATTGGCATAACGAAACTCGCCAGTTTCACGCATGCCCGAAGGCATATCGCCGCGCAGGGCGACGATGCGTTTAACGCCAAGCTCGATGTAGCTATTGAGCAGGTTGAGGATGTTTTCTTTGGTTGAGCCAATGCAAGAGAGGTGAGGGGCTGCGTTGTAGCCTTTCTCCTGGATCTCTTTTACCGTCTCATATGTACCTTCTTGAGTGCTACCGCCTGCGCCGAAAGTGACTGAGAAATAGGCCGGATTAAGTTTGGCCAGCTCTGCTAGTGTGGCGCGGAGGTTGTCTGCGCCCTTTTCGGTTTTGGGTGGGAAGAACTCGCAACTGAAGGACTTTGCATATTTCTTTTGCGTGTTCATATCGTTATTCCTAAGATTTATGGCCAAAAAGGCAATCAAGACTCAAAGGGGAGATGGTCTCCCCTTTGGCCAATCGATCTTTAGTAACGATAGTGCTCAGGCTTGTATGGACCTTCAACAGGAACGCCGATGTAGTCCGCTTGCTCTTGAGACAGTTTGGTCAGCTTGGCGCCGATCTTGTCTAAATGCAGGCGTGCAACTTCTTCATCCAGGTGCTTAGGCAAGATGTAAACCTTGTTCTCGTATTCACCAGGCTTGGTGTAGAACTCGATTTGTGCCAGCACTTGGTTAGTGAATGAGTTAGACATTACAAAACTTGGGTGGCCGGTTGCACAGCCCAGGTTTACCAGACGACCTTCGGCAAGCATGATGATGCGGTTGCCGCTAGGCAGTTTGATGTGATCAACCTGTGGCTTGATGTTTTCCCACTCGTACTTCTTCATGCCTGCGATATCGATCTCGTTATCAAAGTGACCGATGTTACAAACGATGGCTTGGTCTTTCATCTGAATCATGTGGTCATGAGTGATGATGTCTTTGTTACCAGTCGTGGTTACGAAGATGTCGCCTTGAGAAGCCACGTCATCCATCGTTACAACGCGGAAACCTTCCATCGCCGCTTGCAGTGCACAGATAGGGTCGATCTCAGTGATCCAAACAGTGGCGCCCAGACCTTTCAGGGATTGAGCAGAGCCTTTACCTACGTCGCCGTAACCACACACAACAGCAATCTTACCGGCGATCATGACGTCAGTCGCACGTTTGATGCCGTCAACCAAAGACTCACGACAGCCGTACAGATTGTCGAATTTAGACTTGGTTACAGAATCGTTTACGTTCATGCCAGGGAACAACAGCTCGCCTTTTTCAACCATCTCGTACAGACGGTGAACACCAGTGGTGGTCTCTTCAGTAACACCTTTGATGTTGGCGGCTTGCTTTTGCCAGAATTCTTTGTCCTCTTCCATGACGCGAGCCAATACGCCAAGTACGCATTTGAACTCTTCGTTGTCAGTGGTTTCTGGGCCAGGAACTGCGCCAGCTTTTTCGAACTCAACGCCTTTGTGAACCAGCAGAGTGGCGTCGCCGCCATCATCGAGGATCATGTTTGCAGTTTGACCACCAGGCCATTTGAAGGCTTGCTCAGTACACCACCAGTACTCTTCCAGCGTTTCGCCTTTCCAAGCGAAAACAGGAATACCCGCTTTAGCGATAGCTGCGGCAGCGTGGTCTTGAGTTGAGAAGATGTTACAAGACACCCAGCGTACTTCCGCACCCAGCTCAAATAGGGTCTCGATCAGTACAGCAGTTTGGATGGTCATGTGCAGGCCGCCCATAATGCGAGCGCCTTTCAGAGGTTTTTCTTTGCCGTATTTCTCACGCAGAGCCATCAGACCGGGCATTTCGGTCTCAGCGATGTTCATTTCTTTGCGGCCCCAATCGGCCAGTGAGATGTCGGCAACTTTGTAATCGGTAAATTCAGACATGTCTGTCCTCCTATTAACCGAGCGCCGTTTTTGTTGATACCGTTCCTCTCGAGCCTGGCCTGAATCCTAATGTTCAGGTCGCAACGCTCCTCGAAAAGTCCGGGTGCCCTAGCGGGCGAGAATTCCTCTATGGGATTAGAATTTGTGCAAGTTTAGTTCAGGCTGGGGTTTGTTTAAACCCCGGCCTGATCACGGATTGGTCTATTAATCCTTAGATGCCAGCTGCGTCGCGCAAAGCGTCAGCTTTGTCGGTGCGCTCCCAAGGCAATTCAAGATCTTCACGACCAAAGTGGCCGTATGCTGCTGTTGCTTGGTAGATTGGGCGTTTTAGATCCAGCATGGCGATCAGGCCTTTAGGGCGCAGATCGAAGTGCTCGCGAACCAATTCAGTGATGCGAGCGTCGTCAACTTTGCCTGTGCCAAAGGTTTGGATAGTGATGGATGTAGGCTCAGCAACACCGATTGCGTAAGAAACCTGAATCTCGCAACGGTCGGCCAGTCCTGCTGCAACAATGTTTTTCGCTACATAGCGGCCAGCATATGCGGCTGAACGGTCAACTTTGGATGGGTCTTTACCAGAGAATGCGCCGCCGCCATGACGAGCCATGCCGCCGTAGGTGTCTACGATGATTTTGCGACCAGTTAGACCGCAGTCACCTACTGGACCACCGATTACGAAACGGCCGGTTGGGTTGATGTGGAACAGGGTGTCGCTGCTCAACCATTCAGCTGGCAGTACAGGTTTGATAATTTCGTCCATAACCGCTTCACGCAGTGCTTTGGTTTCGATTTCTGGCGCGTGTTGGGTAGAGAGTACAACTGCTTCGATACCAACGGGCTTGTCGTCTTCGTAGCGGAAGGTTACTTGGCTTTTCGCGTCAGGGCGCAACCAAGGCAATGTGCCATTTTTGCGGACTTCAGCCTGGCGACGAACCAGCTTGTGAGCATAGTGGATAGGTGCTGGCATCAGCACTTCTGTTTCGTTTGATGCATAGCCGAACATCAGGCCTTGGTCACCAGCGCCTTGTTCGTGATCTTCAAATTCGTCCACGCCCATTGCGATATCCGCTGATTGCTTATCAATAGAGGTGATTACCGCGCAGGATTCCCAGTCAAAGCCCATTTCAGAGCTGTTGTAGCCAATCTCTTTCACGGTGTTGCGAACGATGTCTTGCATGTCTACCCATGCAGAAGTAGTGATTTCACCAGACAAGATGACCATGCCAGTATTTACAAGTGTTTCACAGGCAACGCGAGCGTCCTTGTCCTGCTCCAAAATCGCATCTAAAACACCATCTGAAATCTGGTCAGCAACTTTGTCTGGATGCCCTTCAGATACAGACTCAGATGTAAATAGGTAGTTGTTCGACATTATTGTTTTTCCCTGCAATTCAGTAGATTGAAATATCCGCCCCAACGGGTAAGACGGCACATTCTATAGGCAAAAAACAATCGCGTAAAACTGGTTTTTGCCTGAGGCAGCGATTGGATAGAGAAAGGGGGTGAAAGTTCCCGCCCTCTAATATCCAAGAGAATATGAGGTTTTAAGGTGTTCTGAGCATCTTTGGCTCTAGTTGATGGTTTATGCCGAAAAAGCTACGGATGTGAGGTCTAACTTATTGATTTTTAAATATACTGAACTCTTCGTTGTGCTAGAGAGTGTTGATGTTTGTTGAAATGTGCTAGTATTGCCCCCTTTCCCGCTCAGCTCGGGGTGCTGATGCGGTCACGAATTTTAATGTAACTTGTTGTTTTTATTTTAAATTCACTATAGACAATTTAAGAGTTGAGGAGAGTTTTATGCCCTCTCGCAGAGAACTAGCGAATGCTATCCGTGCACTGAGCATGGATGCGGTACAAAAAGCAAATTCTGGTCACCCAGGTGCTCCAATGGGTATGGCTGATATTGCCGAAGTACTGTGGAACAGCCACATGAAATACAACCCGACCAATGCGAAGTGGGCAGATCGTGACCGTTTCGTTCTTTCCAACGGCCACGGCTCAATGCTGATTTACTCGCTGTTGCATCTGACAGGTTTCGATCTGAGCATCGAAGACATCAAAAACTTCCGTCAGCTGCACGCTAAGACTGCGGGTCACCCCGAATACGGCTACGCAGATGGTATCGAAACAACTACTGGCCCACTGGGTCAGGGTATTACCAATGCTGTAGGTATGGCGATTGCTGAACGCACTTTGGCGGCACAATTCAACAAACCAGGCCATGAGATCGTAGATCACAATACTTATGTGTTCATGGGCGATGGCTGCTTGATGGAAGGTCTGTCTCACGAAGCATGTGCGATGGCTGGTGCGCTAGGCCTGGGTAAATTGGTTGCTTTCTGGGACGATAACGACATTTCTATCGACGGTCACATCGGTGATTGGATGGAGCGTGACGTTGCTGGTCGTTTCGAATCTTACGATTGGCATGTAATTCGTGACGTTGACGGCCACGACTCTGATGCCATCAACAAGGCGATCGCAGAGGCTAAGTCTGTATCTGACAAACCAACTCTGATTTGTACTCGTACGACAATCGGTTTTGGTTCTCCAAACCTGGCGGGTACTCACGATTGTCACGGCGCTCCTTTGGGCCATGACGAAATCGCTGCAACTCGCGATAGCCTGGGTTGGAAACACGAGCCTTTCGATATTCCTGCTGATGTGTATGCCGGCTGGGACCACAAAGAGCAAGGTCAAGCTGACGAAAGCGCCTGGAATGCGAAATTCGAAGCGTATCGCGCAGAATACCCAGCTGAAGCGGCTGAGTTTGAGCGTCGTATGTCTGGTGAACTGCCAGCTAACTTCGAAGTTGAAATGGATAAATTCATCGCTAAAACTCAAGAAGAAATGCCAAACATTGCGTCTCGTAAAGCATCTCAAAACGCTATCGAAGCGATGGGTCCTCTACTGCCTGAAATGTTCGGTGGTTCAGCTGACCTGACAGGTTCTAACCTGACTAACTGGTCTGGCACTGTGAAAGTTAACCGCGAAAATGCTGAAGGTAACTACATCTCTTGGGGTGTACGTGAATTTGGTATGGCTCACATGATGAACGGTATGGTTTTGCACGGTGGTTTCAAAGTGTACGGCGGTACTTTCTTCATGTTTATGGAGTTCATGCGTAATGCTCTGCGTATGTCTGCGTTGATGAAAATCGGTACTGTTTATGTGTTTACGCATGACTCTATCGGTCTGGGTGAAGATGGCCCAACGCATCAACCTGTTGAGCAATTGGCCACTATGCGTGTGATTCCTAACTTCCAAACATGGCGTGGATGTGACGCAGTTGAGTCTGCCGTTTCTTGGAAAATGGCTATGCTGCGTGGTAACGCTCCTACTGCTTTGGTGTTCTCTCGTCAAAACTTGACTCCTATGGCCCGTACTGCTGAGCAAGTTAAGAACATTGAAAAAGGTGGTTACGTACTGAAAGATTGCGACGGTACACCAGATCTGATTTTGATCGCTACAGGTTCAGAGGTAGGATTGGCTGTAGACGCGGCAGCGCAAATTGATGCAAACGTTCGTGTTGTTTCCATGCCTTCTACTTGCGCATTCGATGCTCAAGACCAAGCGTACAAAGACTCTGTTCTGACTCCAGGCGTTAAGCGTGTTGCTGTTGAGGCTGGTGTTGCTGATTCTTGGTACAAGTACGTTGGCCTGGAAGGCGCGGTTGTAGCAATGAAGAGCTTTGGTGAGTCCGCACCTGCTGGCGAGCTATTCAAAGAGTTCGGCTTTACAGTAGAGAATGTTGTTGCGACTGCTAACAAGGTTCTTGGTAAATAATTTTTCTTCAGATCTTTTTGGATCTAAGTTGAGGCCCGCTTTGTTTTGGGGCGGGCCGATTTAACTTTTAGGAGCTAAAAATGGCAATTAAAATTGGTATTAACGGTTTCGGCCGTATCGGTCGTATGGCTTTCCGCGCTATCGCGAAAGACTTTACTGACATGGAAGTTGTAGCTATCAACGACCTGCTGGATGCTGACTACCTAGCTTACATGCTTAAGCATGACTCTGTTCACGGTTTGTTCGACGGTGAAGTTTCTGTTGATAACGGTGACCTGATCGTTAACGGTAAAAAAATTCGTCTGACTGCAGAGCGAAACCCTGCTGACCTGAAATGGAACGAAGTAGATGTTGATATCGTTCTTGAGTGTACTGGTTTCTTCCTGACTGAAGAAACTTGCCAAGCTCACATCGATGCGGGTGCTAAGAAGGTTGTTCAATCTGCGCCTTCTAAAGACGCAACTCCAATGTTCGTATACGGCGTTAACCACGAAGAGTATGCAGGTCAAGCTATCGTTTCTGCGGCTTCATGTACTACTAACTGCTTGGCTCCTTTGGCTAAAGTTATCAACGACAAGTTCGGTATCAAACGTGGTCTGATGACAACCGTTCACGCTGCAACTGCTACTCAAAAGACTGTAGACGGTCCTTCTATGAAAGACTGGCGCGGTGGTCGTGGTATCCTGGAAAACATCATTCCTTCTTCAACTGGCGCTGCTAAAGCAGTAGGTGTTGTTCTGCCAGCTCTGAATGGTAAGTTGACTGGTATGGCTTTCCGTGTTCCAACTTCAGACGTTTCTGTTGTTGATCTGACTTGTGAACTGGAAAAAGACGCTTCTTACGATGAAATCTGTGCAGCGGTTAAAGAGGCTTCTGAGCAACCAGGTATCGGCGATACTCTGGGTTATACTGAAGAGAAAGTAGTATCTACTGACTTCCGCGGTAACAGCTACTCTTCTATCTTCGATGCAGGTGCTGGTATTGCTCTAGACGGTACTTTCGTTAAGCTGGTTTCTTGGTACGACAACGAGTACGGTTACACTTGTAACATGATGCGTTTCGTTCGCCACGTAGCGGCTAACTAAGCATTGCTGAAAAGGCATGGGGGTATTTAGCCCTCGTGCCTTCTCTCATTATTTGTATGAGAGAAATTTGCTAAGGGTCTATGGTTGGTTTTTGACAAATTTCTTTCAAAAAACACACATCAGGAGATGTATACATGTCTGTAATCAAAATGACTGATCTTGATCTAGCTGGTAAACGCGTTCTGATTCGTCAGGACCTGAACGTTCCAGTTAAAGATGGCAAAGTAACTTCTGACGCACGTATCCGTGCTTCTCTGCCAAC
>JBNKYV010000020.1:0-1660 GCA_050301075.1 Gammaproteobacteria bacterium | reverse complement strand
CGAGCACCTGCCCGACCTTCCAGTAAAGCTCAATAAGATCATCGAGGAGGCATCCTCGGGGCGGTTGGAGATAAAGTGGAAATCAGAGGAGCTGAACAAGCTGCGACACGAGATCCACAACAACCACCGCAACACGATCGCCATCATCAGCGGCAGTACCCTGCTGCTGAGTGGGACGCTGTTGCTGGTCTTCGGCTCTGGCGCGTTGATACCGGCAACGGCAGCCAGCCTGCTGGGAGGTGGGCTAGGGGTCGGTGGGGGGTTGGTACTGATCAAAGGCTGGTGGAACTCAGAGCGAAGTCTATAGCCAACACATAAATCATCGTAAGCCTATGGCAATTACATCTTGCCCGCGCCTAGCGATTTCTACTTGTGCGGCAACAACTCGTCGATAGCACTGGCCTTTTGCGTTGGCTGCCGTAACAGCACACCTTGCCGGTAAACATAGAGATCATGCCCGTTGAGTTTCGCCGACTAGATTAGGGACATGATCACTGTGAACCACTTAAAACTAAGTTGACACTATCGGTTCAGCGCAGCGAATGGTTCAAGACGATATTAGCGGATGCACATACCATCATTCATAGAATGAACACATAAAATATGATGCCTAAATCTTGTAATTGGCAGACACTGCCAAAGTGTGCGCGAGTTTTTTGTCTCACTGCACATGCCTCCTATGCCATACCATCCTTTGAGGATGGCAATGGTTTATGGTTAAACCGGATACTTTTTCTAAATAACCAGGGGAGTAGGTAGAATAATTGTCTGAAGTGATACCAAGCAATTTTTCGAGGTTTTTCAGTTTTGCTCAAAAGAATGGGAATTTCTAGAATGCGCCCACCTTTTGATGCTACTTCCAGTGCAAAAATGCCGCAAATACAAGCACCTCTTAGTACTAGGGTTTTCGCCAAATCTGCTCGAATCGCACGCATTCCTGTGCCAGAATCCCCAACATCTAAACGTATTTTAGCAAGCCAATTTATGAGTCTTTCTGATGGTCTTGTAATAGTGTATCTATGACCTTGAGTCATGTCTGCCTTCCCTTCTATTATTGGTTTTATGAGCGCTGGAATGTACTCAGGCGAATGTTCACCATCCGCATCTAATGTGACGATGATGTCACCATCTGCATGCTGAAACCCAGTCTTAATAGCTGATATGTAGCCGCTGTTCTTTGACAATGTGATGACAGTTGCACCTGCCTTTTCTGCAGCGAATTGCGTATTGTCTATGCTCGCATCATCAATTACGATAATTTCACCTGCGGCCAGCGAAGCTGCTTCTATAACCTTACCAATCCGAGTGGCCTCGTTATATGCTGGAATTATTACAGTAATACTTGCATGATGTAGATGCTGCATAATTATTATTTTACTCTCTAGTTGAACGGGAGGGTTAATATTGCGGATTCAAATCGCAAGTGAAACTAACTAAGTCAGCATACGCAGAAAAAGTAGGCGCCAATGGATCAGCGTTACTTCACTGTTTTCGTCTTTACGTTTCCTCATCCAGTCGCTTCTTAACCTTGTCTCCAAATATCTCTAAGAGCACAGCTGAAAAGCCCATAAATCCCGCTGTGATGCACGCCATAAGTATCAATTTCATTCGACTCGCTCCAATAGGGTTTAACGGTAAGCGTCCGGCGATTACACCTTGC
>JBNKYV010000019.1:0-6025 GCA_050301075.1 Gammaproteobacteria bacterium | reverse complement strand
CCGCATGGCTTGGCAGATCAATTTGTTTACGACGTTGTACAGGCTAAAAACGGTGATGTATGGATTGCGACTTGGTCTGGTGCCAATCGCATTCGTAATGGTGAATTTGAAAATCCAGATGCCTGGGAAACATTCACGGTTGAAAACACTAATGGCGGTTTGCCTAACCCTTGGGTGTATGCGTTGGACGAAGGCGCAAACGGTGAAATCTGGTTGGCGACTGAAGGTGGTTTGGCACGTTATCAAAATGGCGAATGGACCAAGTGGGGCCATGATGACGGTCTAGGTGCGCCTTATGAGGTGGTAAAAGAGGCGATTCAGTTTAATAGCGATCCCGCTAAGGCCTCTATGCATCATCGTCGTCAAAAAGAGGAGCAAGGGCTGCAAGAAGTTAAGAACGCCTACAATCCTAACTATGTAATTTCCATGGCTGTAGAGAAAGACGGAACCGTTTGGGCCGGCACTTGGGGGGCAGGCTTAGCAAAATATGACGGTAAAACCTGGAAGAACTACACAACGATTGATGGACTACCAGCTAACCATATTTTTATGCTTTATCTTGATGAAGGCGGGGAGCTTTGGATAGGTACGAGCAAAGGGTTGGTACACTTTGATCAGCAACAAAATCGTTTTGACATCAAAACGGTCGCCGATGGTTTGTATGCAGACAATGTGTTCTCAATGGCCAATGGCCGCAATGACAGCTTATGGATTGGGAGCTTTGGTGGGGTTGCCCACATTGAACATGCTTGGGGAAAATAACTTTCTAATGGGTAGCCAGGCATGAGGAGCTTGGGTACCCGTATTGCGCTGGTACTCGCCTCACTTCTTTTTGCGTTAGTTATCGCCTCCGGTTTATGGATAGAGCGTAAGCTGACACAGGTTATTTATAACGAAGAAGTTGATCAGGCACAAACCCATGCGCAAACGTTGCTGGCGAGTTTGCGCATATTAATGCTCAATGGCCAGGGGACGATTGCGCGTGAATGGATCGACACCATGCGCGGTTCTGCGGATATCGTCGATATCGAAGTGTTGCGCCGTGACGGCACAGAAGCATTTACCGATCTCTCTACCGTAAAAGATGTAAATAGTTATCTGGATTCCGTAGTATTTGAACGCGAACCAACGCCTTCCAATCACATGCCGCTACCGTTAAATGGTGCATTTGAAGAAGCGCTATCGGGAGAGGTTGCATTCGATTTCCGTTTTCCGGAACACATTACCGTTTTATATCCGATTCCTGCCGATACTGAATGTCTTTCATGTCACGGTTATGAAAATAATCCGATGCGTGGAGTATTGAAGCTCAGTCTCTCTCGTGAAAAGGGCATGGCGCGTGTTGCCGGAATGCGCGAAAACCTGTGGGGGATAGCAGCGCTTCTGGTTTCGATTATTGGTATCACTATCTGGGCTGCGCTCAAGATGAATGTGCTTGCGCCTATCAATCGCTTGCGCGATGCCATTGCTCGTGTAGGTGCTGGTGAGCGGGAGGTAGAGCTGCCGCTGCATTGGCGTGATGAGTTGGGGCAGGTTGCTTCTGTTTTCAAAAACATGCAGGAAGACCTACTCGCAAATGAAACACGTATTCGCGCTGTTACGCAAAATGCTTTCGATGCAATTATCACCGCAGATGAAAATGGCAATATCGATACGGTCAATCGCGCGGTGGAAAAGATGTTTGGTTATAACGCTGCGGAATTAATCGGTAAGAATGTTTCTCTATTAATGCCGGATCCTTTTCGTGCTGAGCATGGCCGTTACATAGAGCACTACTTGGTAACAGGAAAAGGCCGTCTTATTAATAATCACGCAGAAGTGATTGGTCAGCGTAAGGACGGAGGCACTTTCCCTGTTGAGATCGCGTTGAGCGAAATGTTTCTTAACGATCAACGTTACTTCGTGGCGGTTGCCAGGGATATTACCGAGAGCAAACAGCAAACAGCGGCACTTGAATATCAGGCTTTGCACGATGCGCTGACCGAGCTGCCGAACCGTACATTGTTATCTGATCGTATTCGTCAAAGTATATTGATGGCGCAACGCAATCATCATCCCTTTGCTTTGATGTTGATGGATTTGGATCGCTTTAAAGATATTAACGATACCTTGGGGCATCAGTATGGTGATCTGGTATTGCAGCAAATTGCCGCGCGCGTGCGTGATGTGTTGCGAGAGTCCGATACCATTGCTCGGTTGGGTGGGGATGAATTTGCAGTGCTGTTGCCTAAAACCGAGTTGGAGCAGGCCAAGCACATCGTTAACAAACTTCTGCAAACGATCGAAGAGCCAGTCATTGTTAATGAACAGGTGCTGCATGTTGGCGCGAGTGTTGGTATTACTTTGTATCCTCAGCATGGTGAAGATGAAATTACATTGATGCAGCGTGCGGATGTGGCGATGTATGTTGCCAAACGTAACCATCTTGGCTTTGCTGTTTACGATCCATCTACTGATCAACACAGTTTGCGTAACTTGGCGCTGCTGGGTGAACTGCGCGGTGCCATCGAGCGTGATGATCTATTGCTGTACTACCAGCCTAAAGTGGACCTGAAAACAGACAAGGTATATGGCGTAGAAGCACTTGTGCGCTGGAAGCATGCTGAACACGGGATCATGTATCCAGATGAGTTTATTCCTCTGGCAGAACAAACCGGCTTGATCGCACCGCTGAGTATGTGGGTGTTGGAGAACGGGTTGGAGCAGTGTCAGAAATATCGTCGTGATGAGATGGCGCTTGATATGGCGATTAACTTATCTGCGCGAAATCTGCACGATCCTAAGTTTCCAGAGAAGGTAACGCGGTTAATTGATGCCAGTTGTGGTGATCCGCGCCGCGTACGTTTAGAAATTACCGAAACAGCTATCATGGCAGATCCCCCTAAAGCGCTTGAGGTGTTGAATACCCTGAGTCGTATGGGCGTTAGTTTGTCTATTGATGACTTTGGTACAGGCTATTCATCATTGGCGCATCTTAAACAGATGCCGGTTGATGAACTCAAGATTGATAAGTCTTTTGTGTTGGGTATGGCGGAAGACGAGAATGATGCAGTTATCGTACGCTCAATTATTGATCTGGCTCATAACATCGGCATTAGAGTGGTTGCCGAGGGCGTTGAAAACGAAGAGACGTATAATCTGCTAAACGAAATGGGTTGCGATGCAGTGCAAGGACGTTATGTGTGTGGTCCGCTGCCAGTCGATGAGTTTATGCAGTGGATGCTTGGTTCGCGTTGGTGCCCATACTAATTCTTAATTAGTTTCGCGCGGAAGAGCGTTTATTGTTTTGCCGCTTCAGCCTCTGTTTCCATTTGGGCGGTATTCACTATTGGTCGGTATATATCTACCTTGCGGAAAAACTGGTCAACAATATACACACGTCCATTCTCATCTACATCGATACCCGCTGGTAGCATGTAGTTGCCCGGTTTGCTTGATTGGCCACGTTGCCCAATAACCATTAATAAACGACCATCTTTATCAAAGATCTGAACGTTACCAAAGGCGGAATCAACAACGTAGATGTTGCCATCTTTGTCTGTGGCTATACCTTTAGGGCTAAAAAACTGTCCGGGAAAACGGCCGATAGTGCCAAAGCTGTTTTTGAATTTGCCGTCTTGTGTAAACGCCTGCACACGGAAGTTTCCTTTGTCGACAACATATACGGTGTCATCAGGAGATGTGTCTGCCTGCAAGGGTAGATTGAATTGCCCCTCTTTAGTGCCGCGTCCGCCAATGGTTTTCAATAGCGAGCCACTGTAGGAATCAAGAATGTGCATATAGTGGTCATTAGTATCAACGCCACCAGTATCCACTACATACAGTTTTAGCCCGTTGGGTGAAATGGCAACGCCAGTGGGGCGTTGGAAAATTTCAGGGCCACCAATAAAACGCAAGAATTCACCATTGATGGTGAAAACGGCAATGCGTTGGCGTGTAACGTCTGCGACGAATACTTCATTGAATTTAGAGATGGCAATGCCAGCAGGTTTGCTGAGTTCTGCGGGTTTGTCTGCGCCGAATTCACGATAGCGACCATTGACGGTATCAAACATGATCACATTACGCTGCACTGTGTCGGTAACAAGAACGCGCCCGGCTTTTACCGCAACGCCATAGGGTTTTACCAAGCCCCTAACGTCGTCAATGCCTCCAGTGGCATAGCGGCGTAGTTTTTCTGAACGTGTTGGTGTTTCTACATTAGTGTTGAAGCGGAGTGTGCGTTCGTAAACGAAGCGCGCTTCATCCGGTGGTGGCGGATAAACAGGCGGTTCAAAACCGGATTCCTTAGGTGCTGTAGAACAGGCTGATAGCAGGGTTAAGGAAATCAGTGCTGCGCATACAACGCGCAGCGGATGTTTTACTTCATGTGGCATGTTTCGCACAATCGTTCTGCACTTGAGCGCAACAGTATGTTGACGTCTGGATTATGGACGTTGTGACAAGTTGCGCACTCAACGCGGTTGTCATAAAGTTTCACCCCGTTATTAAAACCGCCAGGATGATCCACTGGGCGGTAGTCAGGGTCTTTCGGATTCAAACCGGCATATTCCATGGAGATGGGGTGATCGTTTTGCAGATCTGTGCCAATGTGTTTGATTTCAATGCTGTGAGCAGCTACGCCGTTATGGCACTTGCCGCAGTTCATTAGGCTGTTGCCACCGTTCAGACGAACGTGCAGAGAGGCATCCTGGCTGCTGTCCCAGCTATCAGGACGAAATACGGTCATGTCTACGCCCATGGTGCCGTCATGGCATGAAAGGCAAAGCAGGCTGATTGGGCTGGGAGCACGCACTTTGTTATCCAGGGTGCGGCTATCATAAAGATCATACGCGCCGGTAGCGGGTTTAAAACGGTTCCAACCGGGAATGCCGCCTTGGCTTTCTGGATCTAAGCCCTCTTTTTCAGGTGGCAGATGGCAATAAACGCACGGCGAACCGTAATCGGCAAAGGCCACTTGCGGCATCGCAGCCACTTCGGCTTTGATGTTTAAGCCAGTGAAGTCGTGTTTGGAACCGAGAATGGTGCCGGCAGTTGCGGTGCTCGCCAGAATGGCTAGCAGGGTGCCAGCGGAAAACTGCCCCAAAAACTGCTTTAGCGACTTTGTGTTTGATGCCTGTTTCTTCACGTTTGCGTGCGATTCTGAATTATCTGCAACTATATTATGTGCGACTAAATAGCTAAGGATACAGGCCCGGGCTTGGGTAGCGCAAATAGTTATTTTGCGAGAAAATAGCCACATTTCGTGGGGCTGTGTGGGGATATGGTGGTTTCCCCGGATTCGTTGCGTAGTCGCAATCAATAACGTAAGACGATTGGTGTATTTTGAAACTCAATAAGATCTCTCTCGGCGCGAGCCTGATGTTGGCTGTATCGGCTTTTAGTATCGCGTTTCCAGCAGCGGCACAGACCGTTTCATTGGAAGAAGCCTCCAACATATATAGGGAAAATTGCGCTGTTTGCCACGGAGACCGTGGTGATGGGCAAACGCGTGCACGCTCAGGTCTTAATCCTCCTCCACGAGATTTCACAACGCCGGAAGCGGCTGCTGCGTTGGATCGCCAAAAGATGATCAATACTGTTGTCGCGGGTAAGCCTGGCACCGCAATGGTGGCATGGCACGGTCGTTTGACCAAGCCCGAGATCGATGCCGTGGTGGATTACGTTCGTACCACTTTCATGGCGTTGGCGCCGGATGAAGAGGATATCAAGTCCAGCGAGCCTGAGTTGGCTAAGGGTAAGGAGTTATACGAGGAGCACTGTCGTGTGTGTCATGGTGACCGCGGTAATGGTTCCACCTGGACCAAAACGGTACTGGATCCATCGCCCAGAAACTTCACTGCACCACAATCACGTCGCATCTTGACGCGTAAACGTATGCTGGCGTCCGTTACGTTTGGCCGTAAGGGAACCGCAATGATGTCATTCAGTAATCGCTTGAGCGAGCAAGAAATTGGTTATGTGGTCGACTATGTGCGCTCTACTTTTATGAAGGGTGATGTGGTGCCTGATGCCGATATGAGTG